>NZ_JRMK01000055.1:0-25622 GCF_000972925.1 Mycobacterium sp. UM_Kg1
GCTGCATACCTACAATCACCACCGGCAACACTCAGCGATCGGGAAAGTCCCACCCATCACAAAGTTGACCAACCTGTCTGGGCAGTACACCTAGGCCCAGTGCCCATCGTCAGTCGCGCGGTGTCAGGCCCAGCGGTCCGGCCAGCTCCTTCAGCGTCGGCACCAGGCGCTCCCAGCCGCCCAGCACCTGAATCGCCACCTGATCCGCGCCGGCCTGCAGGTGCTCGTCGAGCCGGGCCGCGATCTGTTCGGCGCTGCCGTGGGCCACGACCGCATCGATGAACCGGTCGCTTCCGGGCGCGCGCAGATCGCGGTCGCCGAAACCCATCCGGTGCCAGTTGTTGACGTAGTTCGACAGTCGCAGGTAGAAGCCGACCGCCTCCCGTCCGGTCTCGCGGGCCGCGGCCGCATCGGTGGACAGCACCACCTTGTGCTCGGGCGCCAGGAACACCGACGGTCCGATCAGCTCGCGCGCGGTCGCGGTGTGCTCGGGGGTGGTCAGATAGGGGTGTGCCCCGGCGCTGCGCCGCGCCGCCAGCTCGAGCACCTTGGGACCCAGCGCGGCCAGCACCCGGCGGCTGGTCGGCACGCCGGCCGCGTCGAGGGCATCCAGGTACTCGTTGAGGATGCGGTAGGGACTGCGGTACTCGGCGGTGGCCTCGCGGTGCCCCACTCCGATGCCGAGCAGGAACCGCCCCGGGTAAGCGGCCTCGATGCGATGGTAGGACTCGGCGACCGGCTCGGCCGCCGCCGTCCACACGTTGACGATTCCGGTGGCGACCTGCAATGTCGACGTCGCCGCCAGCAGCGGTTCGACGAACGCAAGGTCCGCGGCCGGCGAGCCGCCGACCCAGATGGCGCCGTAGCCCAGCCGTTCGATCTCAGCGGCCTGCTCGCCAGTGGGGGACCCGAAGGTCCACACCGCGTAGCGGCCCAGGTCGGGTTTGAGTGCGAACGTCTCCGACATCGTGACTCCTGTGCTGGTCGCAGTTACTCGGTGGGCAGTGGATGCGAGTTGGGCACGGGTGCGGGTTCAGCGGCAGGCGGACGCAGCATGGCCGCGACGTCCACCCCGGATGCCTTCAGCGTCTCCAGCACCTTGGCAATGCCCAACGGACTGATACCCAGCAGACCGCCGAGTGCATCCTGGGCATCGCCGGCGCCGCCGACGATCGAGAGCCGTTCGATGTCGGACAGCGGCGCGGCCGCGGCCTGGGTGGCCGCAACCACCGAGGTCAGCACATCGGGGAGCATCAACATCCGGGCCGCCTCCGCGCTGTAGCTGTTGAGGGCGTTGGCGATCTCCTTCTTGCCCTCGGCTTCGGCGAGCAGCTTTGCCTTGACGCCGTCAGCCTCGGCCTGGCGTTCCACCCGCAGCGCCTCGGCGGCCGCCTTGCGCGCATCTGCTTGGGCTTCACCGGCCTGTCGGGCGGCCTCCGCCTGGGCCTGAGCCGCCAGGATCGCGGCCTGGCGCTGGCCCTCGGCGCGGGCCACATCGGCCTGCCGCTGCGCCTCGGCGGGGGCGATCACGTCGGCCTGCAGAGCGGCCTGCGCCTGCTCGGCGCGCCGCTGTTCCACTTCGATACGGGCCTGCACCCGGGCGGCCTCGGCCTGCTCGACGGCGATCCCGACATCCTTCTCGGCGCGGGCGTGCGCCAGCGGACCGGCCTGGTCGGCCTGGGCGTTCTCGGCCTCGGTCTGGGCGCGCAGCCGGGCCAGCTCGACGTCGCGCTTCTGATTGGCGACGGCGATCGCGGTATCGGCTTCGGCCTGGGCGACCGCCCCCTCCTGACGGGCCTTGGCCGACTGGATCTGGGCGTCCCGCTCGGCCTCGGCGGTGCCGACTGTGGCGTCCCGCTTCACCTCGGCGATGCGGCGCTGACCCAGCGATTCCAGATAGCCGTTGCGGTCGGAGATTCCGGCGATCTTGAGGACGTCGACTTCCATGCCGATGCGGGCGAGGTCGGTGCCGGCCTCCTCGACCACGCTGCGGGCCAGCGTGTCGCGGTTGGAATTGAGATCCTCGACGGTCATCGTCGCGGTGATACCGCGCAGGCTGCCGGCCAGGATGTCATTGATCTGGCGCTGCAGATCGTCGAGGTTCGACGTCAGGAAGCGTTGCACGGCGGTCTGCACGGCTTCGTCGGCCGAGCCGATCCGGACCAGGCCGACGGCTTCCACGTTGACCGGCACCCCGTTGTTCGACAGCGCGTTCTGCAGGTTGATGCTGACGTTGAACGGCTCCAGGCTCATGATGTCGACCCGTTCGATACCCGGCATCCGGAACCTGGCGCCCCCGCGAACCACCTTGGGCTGCCCGCGCCCGGTGAAAACCGCGACCTCGTTCGGCGGCACCTTCACATAGTTGCGGACATAGATCATCGGCAGCCCGACCAGCAGCAGCAGTGCTGCCACAGCGCCGACGCTCACGATCAGGACAAGTGACATGGTTGCTGCCTCTCCGGCCGGTTACTGAGGGGGTACTGCCACGACGTGCAGGTAGTCGGCGTCGACATCGGCGATGTAGACGCGGGTCGCTTTGGCAAGGGTCAGCGGCTCCGGGCTGACGGCCCGCGACCGGACCCGGTTGCCGTCGGGGTCGACGAAGGCCACCTCGCCCCACCCGCCGGGCGGCACGTCGAGCGTCACCGTGCCCAGCAGGCCGATGTAGGCCGACCGCCCGTGCTGGGAGTTGGCTTCCTGGCGGCGCAGGTATGGCAGCGCCACGCCCTGCAGAAGACAGACCAGTGCGACCGCGGTGCCGAGCCCCAGCGCGCCGGCAGCCGGAGCGCCGAACCCGGCCCAGGTCCCCACCAGCCCGCCGGCGCCTGCTCCGACCAGAGCGGCGGACATCCCGGTCAGACTCAGGAACGGCATCCCGTCGTGCCCGATGTCGGTCAGCAGCACGGCGACCAGCAGTGCGATCGCGCCGACGGCGAATGCCGCCAGGTACACAATCGTCACCGCGCCTCCTGGATCCAAGACCTGCAGGCGGTGGCTACACCGTCCGTCGGGGTCATCCTCGCATGTCGCTGCCTGTATGGATGCGGCATTTTGGCGTGGGAGGCGGATGCGGGTATCGTAGGTCGACGGTGCGGCGTCCGCGTCGACTCTTGCGTGCCCAGTCTGAAGTTCTTGGTGTTGAGCCGAGAATTTCCTGTCACCGGCCCACGTTTTGCAGTCGTAGTCGATGCTGCGCCGTGACGGGCGCATGCAGATGCGACGAAGGATAAGTCAGACACGGAGGATCGCCGGAGCGTAATGGCCAAAAAAGACGGCGCAATCGAGGTCGAGGGTCGAGTGGTCGAACCCCTGCCCAATGCGATGTTTCGCATTGAGCTGGAGAACGGTCACAAGGTGCTCGCCCACATCAGCGGCAAGATGCGGCAGCACTACATCCGTATCCTGCCCGAAGACCGGGTGGTCGTGGAGTTGTCTCCCTATGACCTGTCCCGGGGCCGCATCGTCTACCGGTACAAGTAGCTCCCGAGCGCCGTCGAAACACGTCAACCAGCGATGAGAACAGGACCAGAGCAGCCGTGAAGGTGAACCCCAGCGTCAAGCCGATCTGCGACAAGTGCAGGGTGATTCGTCGGCACGGCCGGGTCATGGTGATCTGCGCGGACCCGCGCCACAAGCAGCGTCAGGGCTAGCGGCCGACCGGCGCTCCCAAGACACGGATCATCAGCCCGGCGTTGCCGGGCATCAGTCACAACTGAATGCAGACCTCCCAGTACCAGTGAGCGGCTGGCATCTTTAGAGATGGGCCGGCTCACACACGCCCGGATCGGAGGCCGGGCCCCGGAGCAGTCGGCCGGGAACGGGCTGGGATCACAACCTCCGCAACGAAGATGAAAGGGGCATGCCCCCATGGCTCGACTTGTGGGCGTCGACCTGCCGCGCGATAAGCGCATGGAGATCGCGCTGACCTACATTTACGGCATCGGCCGTACCCGGGCAGGCGAGATCCTGGCCGCGACCGGTATCGACAAGGACCAGCGCAGCAAGGACCTGACCGACGATCAGCTCACCCAGTTGCGTGACTACATCGAGCGCAACCTCAAGGTTGAGGGCGACCTGCGCCGCGAGGTGCAGGCGGACATCCGTCGCAAGATTGAGATCGGCTGCTACCAGGGCCTGCGGCACCGTCGCGGTCTGCCGGTGCGCGGCCAGCGGACCAAGACCAACGCGCGCACCCGCAAGGGCCCCAAGCGCACCATCGCCGGTAAGAAGAAGGCCAGGTAATCGTCATGCCACCGAAGAAAGCGACCGGCCCCAAGAAGGGTCAGAAGACCCGGCGGCGGGAAAAGAAGAACATCCCGCACGGTGCCGCTCACATCAAGAGCACCTTCAACAACACGATCGTGACGATCACCGACCCGCAGGGCAACGTGATCGCGTGGGCGTCGTCGGGCCATGTGGGCTTCAAGGGCTCGCGCAAGTCCACGCCGTTCGCCGCGCAGCTGGCCGCGGAGAACGCCGCCCGCAAGGCGCAGGAGCACGGCGTGAAGAAGGTCGACGTCTTCGTCAAGGGTCCGGGCTCGGGCCGAGAGACCGCGATCCGCTCGCTGCAGGCCGCCGGCCTGGAGGTCGGCGCGATTTCCGACGTCACCCCGCAGCCGCACAACGGTTGCCGTCCGCCCAAGCGGCGTCGCGTCTAGTCGGGTTCGAGGAGGAGAAACAACATGGCTCGTTACACCGGACCCGCCACCCGCAAGTCCCGCCGTCTGGGCGTCGACCTCATCGGCGGCGACCAGGCATTCGAGAAGCGGCCCTACCCGCCCGGCCAGCACGGTCGCGCGCGGATCAAGGAAAGCGAATACCGTCTGCAGCTGCAGGAGAAGCAGAAGGCGCGCTTCACCTACGGCGTGATGGAGAAGCAGTTCCGTCGCTACTACGAGGAAGCCGTCCGTCGGGGCGGCAAGACCGGCGAGGAGCTGCTGCGCATCCTGGAGAGCCGGCTGGACAACGTGGTTTACCGCGCCGGCCTGGCCCGCACCCGCCGGATGGCCCGCCAGCTGGTCAGCCACGGCCACTTCACCGTCAACGGTGTGAAGGTCGACGTGCCCAGCTACCAGGTGTCGCAGTACGACATCATCGACGTCAAGGACAAGTCGATCAACACCGTGCCGTTCCAGATCGCCCGCGAGCTCGCCGGCGACCGCCCGATCCCGGGCTGGCTGCAGGTGGTCGGGGAGCGTCAGCGCATCCTGGTCCACCAGCTGCCGGAGCGCGCCCAGATCGACGTGCCGCTCACCGAGCAGCTGATCGTCGAGTTCTACTCGAAGTAATCGGCTCGGGGTCCGACCCCGAGTAGCCCCCACCGGCATCAAATAGCGGGTGCCAGAAGGAGAAGAACACCATGCTGATCTCGCAGCGTCCCACCCTGTCCGAAGAGGTTGTGGCCGAGAACCGGTCTCAGTTCGTCATCGAACCCCTCGAGCCCGGCTTCGGCTACACCCTGGGTAACTCGCTTCGGCGCACCCTGCTGTCGTCGATCCCCGGCGCGGCCGTCACCAGCATCCGCATCGACGGCGTGCTGCACGAGTTCACCACCGTGCCCGGCGTGAAGGAAGATGTCACCGACATCATCTTGAACCTCAAGGGCCTGGTCGTGTCCTCGGAGGAGGACGAGCCCGTCACCATGTACCTGCGCAAGCAGGGCCCCGGTGTGGTCACCGCCGGTGACATTGTGCCGCCGGCCGGCGTGACGGTGCACAACCCCGACATGCACATCGCCACGCTCAACGACAAGGGCAAGCTCGAGGTGGAGCTGATCGTCGAGCGCGGCCGCGGGTACGTCCCCGCCGTGCAGAACAAGGTGTCCGGCGCCGAGATCGGCCGGATCCCGGTCGACTCGATCTACTCGCCGGTTCTCAAGGTGACCTACAAGGTGGAGGCCACCCGCGTCGAGCAGCGCACCGACTTCGACAAGCTGGTGCTCGACGTCGAGACCAAGAACTCGATCAGCCCGCGGGACGCGCTGGCCTCGGCCGGCAAGACCCTGGTCGAGCTGTTCGGTCTGGCGCGCGAACTCAACGTGGAGGCCGAGGGCATCGAGATCGGCCCGTCGCCGGCCGAAGCCGACCACATCGCGTCGTTCGCCCTGCCGATCGACGACCTGGACCTGACCGTGCGGTCCTACAACTGCCTCAAGCGCGAAGGTGTGCACACGGTCGGGGAGCTGGTCGCCCGCACCGAGTCCGACCTGCTCGACATCCGCAACTTCGGGCAGAAGTCCATCGACGAGGTCAAGATCAAGCTGCACCAGCTCGGCCTGTCGCTCAAGGACAGCCCGGCCAGCTTCGACCCGTCGCAGGTTGCCGGGTACGACGCTGCCACCGGCACCTGGTCGGCTGACACCGGTTACGACGAGCAGGACTACGCCGAAACCGAACAGCTGTAAAGAATTTCCGTCCCGGCCCTACCTGATACGGGGGTCGGCCCCATTTAGGAGAAGACCCCATGCCCAAGCCCACCAAGGGTGCCCGCTTCGGCGGCTCGTCCTCGCACCAGAAGGCGTTGCTGGCGAACCTGGCCACCTCGCTGTTCACCCACGGCCGGATCAAGACGACTGAGCCGAAGGCGCGGGCATTGCGGCCGTACGCCGAGAAGCTGATCACACACGCCAAGAAGGGCACGCTGCACAACCGGCGTGAGGTGCTCAAGAAGATCCGCGACAAGGACGTGGTGCACTCGCTGTTCGCCGAGATCGCTCCGCACTTCGCGGACCGCAACGGTGGCTACACCCGCATCATCAAGGTCGAGCCGCGTCAGGGCGACAACGCCCCGATGGCCGTGATCGAGCTGGTTCGGGAGAAGACCGTGACCTCGGAGGCCGACCGCGCCCGCCGGGCCGCGGCGAAGGCTGCCAAGGCCGAGAAGCCCGCCAAGGCCGAGGCCGAGGAGAAGGTCGAAGAGCCGGCCGCCGAGGCCACCGAGGCCGAGGCCACCGAAGCCAACGAGGCTGCTGAGGCCACCGATGCGGCCGAGGGTACCGACGAGTCCTGACGATTCGGCCGAAGTCGTCCGGCTTCGGCTCGACATCGCCTACGACGGCACGGATTTCGCCGGATGGGCGGTTCAGGCGGGTCAGCGCACGGTCGCCGGGGTGCTCGATGAGGCCCTGACGACCGTGTTCCGCACTCCGGTGCGGTTGTTCGCGGCCGGACGCACCGACACCGGTGTGCACGCCACCGGGCAGGTGGCCCACCTCGACGTCGCGGCTGAGGCGCTGCCGCATGCGTATTCGCGGACCCGCCGTGACGGCGAACCGGAGTTCTTGGCCCTGACCCGGCGATTGGCGCGTTTCCTGCCGATCGACGTGCGGGTGCTGCGGGTGCAACGCACCGTTGCCGATTTCGACGCCCGGTTCTCGGCGCTGCGGCGTCACTATGTCTACCGGCTGTCGACCGCACCCTTCGGGGTGGCGCCGCAAGAGGCCCGCTACATCACCGCGTGGTCGCGTCCGCTGGACGTCGACGCGATGACGCTGGCTTCCCGAAGCCTGGTGGGGCTCCACGACTTCGCCGCTTTCTGTCGCCATCGCGAGGGTGCCACCACCATCCGGGACCTGCAGCGTCTGGACTGGGTGCGCGACGGGGATCTGGTCACCGCGCATGTCAGTGCCGACGCGTTCTGCTGGTCGATGGTGCGGTCCCTGGTCGGGGCGGTGCTGGCGGTCGGTGAGCACCGCCGCGACCCCGAGTGGTGCGCCGGGCTGTTGAATGCCGAACGCCGCTCCAGCGACTTCACCGCCGCGCCGGCGCGCGGGCTGACGCTGGTCGGCGTCGACTATCCGCCCGACGACCAGCTGGGAGCCCGCACCGTCATCACCCGGGACCTACGGACCCGTTGAACCGGGTGTCAGAGCAGACCGGCGACGAACGAAGCCGCCTGGGTGGTCATGGAGGGCGTGTAGCCCGAATGCGCGGCGAAATTGCGGCCGGGGGAGCAGACCGGATCGCCGTCGGTGCACAGATCGATGGTCTTGAACCCGTACACCGGGCTGTTGGTCAACGGTTGCCCGATCTTGTTCGAGGGGTTGCCGAACACCGCGACGGCCGCGACGTGCTCGGCGGCCTCGGGCGGCAGTGGTGAGGTGAAACCGAATCCGGGCACCGGTGCGGCGGCCACGATGTCGATGATCGCCGCGCCCTGCGAGTAGCCGCCGAGCACCAGGCGGGTGTCGGGGCAGTTCTGGACCATCCACATCACGTGCGCGCTGGCATCGTTGGCCCCGTCGGCGGCACGGCCGAAGTCATAACTGGCCGGATAGTTCACCGCGTAGGCGCCGACCGATCGGCCCGTCCGGCTCCGCAGCGCGCTCACCAGGCCTTCGCCGACCCGGCCCAGGCCCGGCGGTTCGTTGGTTCCGCGGGCGAAGACCACCTCGATATCGGGACAGCCGTCGGCCGCGGCCTCCGGCAGTGCCGAGGCGGTGGGGTCCAACAGCAGCGCTGCCACGGCAGCACCCGAGGCCAGGATGCGCAGTTCCTTCATGGTGGGCGATAGTAGCGAAAATAAGCCTTGATGAACTAACTAAACCCGCGTGGGCCCGGTCACGGTGCCAGCGCCGACACCGGCCCCGCGGCCCGGAGCCGCCCGGCGATGAAGTTGGCCGCCTGGCTGGTCAGGGCAGGAATGTAGCCGTCGGTGTGGTCGGTCCACTCGTTGCCGGGTCCGTCATGGCAGATCGGATCGCCCGGATTGCACAGGTCGAGCGCCTTGGCGCCGAACAGGGCGCTTTGCACGCTGATCGGACCGCCGGCCCGGATCGCGGGGTTGCCGAACGTGGTGACCGCCACCACCTGGTTGGCGTATTCGGCGGGCAGCTGGTTGCCCCAGCTGATGCCGCCGACCCGCGTGCCGGTGACGATGTCGATCACCGAGGCGCCCTGGGAATAGCCGCCCAGCACCAGCTGAGTGTTGGGGCACACGTTCGCGGCGTCTTTGACCCGCCGGATCACGTCGTTGGCTCCATCGCCGCCGCCCAGCTGCAGTCGGCCCGCGGGGTAGTTGACCCCGTACTCGTCGACTCTCTTGGAGGTCTGCTGACGCAGCGAGTCGATGAGGGCCCGGCCCACCCGCCCGACGCCCGGCGGCTCGCTGGTACCGCGGGCGAAGATGACCTCGACGTCGGGGCAGTCGTAGGCGGTGGCTCTCGGTGCCACACCCGGTGCCGCCGCCGGCAGGGTCAGTAGTGCGCCAGCCATCAGGACCGCGGAAAAAATGCTGTTCAACGGAGCAAAACGCATACCCGAGATGGTACCCAAGCCGAAATTCGATACCGACGGGTCTGTGGAAAGCCGTGCACCGTCGCACCGGTCTTGCCGATAGTCTCGCCGCACAGACCGCGGGGACGGGTGGCGAGATGGCGGGGCGATCGGGGACGCAGCTCGAGCTCAGCGCCCACCGCTTCGCGGCCCGCCGGCTGGCAAGGGCGCTCTCCCGCGGCCACGCGACCGGCGACCCCGCCCCCGGGCGGGCCGCGCTGGGCCTGAGCTGGCTGGTCAGTGCGCTCGTCGCCGCGGGGGCGGTGGTGCTGGCCGTCGTGCGGCCGCAGCCGGTGCTGGGTGACGAACCCATTGTCCTGGACCGGGGCAGCGGGGCCTTGTATGTCCGCGTCGCCGACGTGCTGCATCCGGTGTACAACCTCGCGTCGGCGCGGCTGATCGCCGGTGCCGCCGACCCGCTGGCGGTGGACGGCGAGGCGATCCGCCGCGCCCGGCGTGGCCCGCCGCTGGGCATTCCCGGTGCGCCAGGCGTCCTCGGGGCGGCGACGCCGGCCGCGCAGGCCTGGTCGCTGTGTGACGACACCGACGGGACCACGCTCATCGTCGGTCGGGCCCCACGGCAGTCGGCCGGGGTCACGGCGCAGGAGGCGGTGCCGGTGGCCTCCGAGTCCGGGGCCCGCTACCTGCTGGTCGACGGACGGCGGATCGCTGTCGATCCCGCTGACCCGGTGCTGGCCGCCGTGGTGTCGCGGCGCGTTTCGGCCCTGCTGCTCAACGCGATCCCCGAAGCCCCCGCTGCTTCGCCGGTCGACCCCCGCCGGCTGCGGATCACCCCGGCGACGCTGTGCGCGCACTGGCGCCCCGAGGCCCCGGACGCGATCACCCTGTCCACCGGGGCGTTCCTGTCCACCGGGGAGGCCCCGACGGCACTGGCCCAGGCGGACGGGCCGGGGCCCGCCCTGGATGCGGTCTACCTGCCGCCGGGACACACACCCTACGTCCGCGCGATCGACACAGCCGGCCATCCCGTGGGCTCCGGCTATCTGATCGCCGACACCGGGGTGCGGTTCGCCGTCGCCGACGACGATGCGGCGCGCAGCCTGGGACTTGCCGGCCCTGCGGCCGGGGTCCCGTGGCCACTGCTGGCGGGGCTGCCGGCCGGTCCCCGGCTCAGCCGGGAGCAGGCGCTCCGGCCCCGCGACCTGCCCTCCGGCGGGCCGCCAGTCGGGCGGTGACGGCCACCAGCAGCGATGCCAGCAGCAGCGCGGTGCCGGCGACGGTGGTGCCCAACCCGGCGCCAGCCGCGGCGGGTTCGGGGGCCAAGATCACGGCCGGGTCCTGCGACGGTGCCGGGCCACCCTGCTCGCGGGTGGCGGCCGGTTCGAAGGTCAGCGCGGCCAGCGGGTCCACCACGCCGGCGCCGACGTAGTCGTCGCGCCCGCCCGGTGGCGGGTGGGCGGTGGCCGTGATCCGGTCCATCACCTGGCGCGGCGTCCACTGCGGGAACCGCGCGCGGATCAGCGCAGCCACACCGCTGACCACTGGCGCGGCAAAGCTGGTGCCGCGCAGCGCCGAACCGTCGAGACTGTCGGCCATCGCATCGCCGACGGTGCTCAGCGAGCGCACCGACTCGCCCGGGGCCGCCACGTCGACCCAGGGGCCGGGTGCCGTGAAGGCCGACGCGGCGCCCGTGCTGTCCACCGATCCGACGGTCAGCACGTAGTCGTCATACCAGGCCGGTGTGACGATCATGGGCTGGTCGCCGCCGCAGCCCTCGTCGGTGTTGCCCGCCGCGGCGACGACCACGGTGTTCTTCACCTCGACCGCATAGGCCAGGGCGGCTCCCAGCGCGCGGTCGTCGAGGCCGGAGCTCGCGGGCCGGCAGGCCACCGTGGAGATGTTGATGACCGATGCCCCGAGGTCGGCCGCCGTGCGCACCGCCCGCGCCAGCGTGTCGATGTCGCCGATGCCGGGGGCAGCGCCGACGGCACCGAATCGGGTGCTGGACTGGCGGATGGCGATCACGGCGGCCAGCGGCGCGACCCCGGCGAACCGGTCAGTCGTGGGATCGGGTGCGGCCGCGATGATTCCGGCGACCAGCGTGCCGTGCCCGTCGCAGTCACGGGTGCCGTCGCCCGTGGACACGTAGTCACCGCCGCCGACCAGGCCGGGCAGCCGCCGGTGTATCGCCACCCCGGTGTCGATCACCGCAACCCGCTGGCCGGCCCCGCGGGTGAGCGCCCACGCGGCGCTCAGGTCCAGGCCGTCGAGCTGGGTCGTCGGCCCACCCGGGCCCAGCGACGGCACGGTGCACACGTCGCGCTGCACGGTGGGGCGGGTCGGCGCGGCCGGCGCCGGCGGGGGCAGTCGGGTGCCGTCGACGGGGGGCGGTGCCACCGCGTTCGCCGGCGGCGCCCACGGTGGCGTCGCTGCCAGCAGAGCGGCCGCGGCCAGTCGAGCGATCCGCCGGCGCCGCACGGCTCACCCCACCCGCAGCCCGCGGGCGGCGCTGTAGAGCCCCAGCAGCCAGCAGGCCAGCGGCGCCAGCGAACCGAGCGCCAAGCCCTCCAGAACCTCGGCGCCGCGCCGGATCGACACGGACGCGGGGGTGGCGCCGAAACCGAGCGCCGCGGCGGCCAGCGCCACGGCCAGCCCCGCCGGCCACTGCCGTGCCCCGCTGAACGACGCGCCCAGCATCGCGATCCCCAGCGTGGCGGTACCACCGGCGACCAGCGCCGCGATGTGGGCCCCGTCGCTGTGCGAACGGGCGCGCAGCGCCAGCGCCGCACCGGCCGCCGCCGCGAACAGCACGCCGGCCGCCCGCGGTGTCCCGGCGACCGGTGCCGCGGCGATCACGCCGGCGGCACCCAGCACCACCAGCCCCGAGGCCACCGCCACCAACCCGGTTAACAGATCGTGAGCCTGACCGGCCCGGGCGACGGCTGCGTGCGGGCTGCGGGACAACCCGGTGGCCGCGGCGGCGACGCGGTCGGCGACGCGGGTCAGCCAGACACCGGCTCCCGCCGCCACAACGGCCGGCCGTGCCAGGCCGGACCCGCTCAGCGCGACGGCCGTGGCCGCGACCGCCGCCAGCACCGTCAGCCCGGCCAAACAGCACAACATGGTGCGAACCGGCGCGCCGCAGCCGCTCGGCGGAACGGTCAGCAGGGCTACCGTTCCTGCCGCCGCGAACGCCAACAACAGGTTGGGGGCGCCGGGCCCGCCGGGGACGGCCACGAAACCGGCTACCCCGGACAGGCCGCTCGCCGCCAGCGCGGCACTGAGCCGACGTGCCCCCGGAGTCCACGGGCGCTGCATCACCGAAACCGCGGTGGCCAGCTGCTCGGCCGGATCATCGCAGTACACCTGCGGCGCGGGGCATGGCGCGTAGGTCAACACCAGTGTTGCGCCGTCGCGGATCCCCTGTTGCGACAGGGATTTCGTGCCGTCCAGCGCTGCCTTTCCGGGCTCGCAGAGGCGATAGGGGCGCAGCAGCGGTGGGTCCGCCCCGGGTGGCAGCACGTCCACAACAGCGGGGATCAGCGACGCGACCGGAACGCCCGACGGCAGGGCAAGGTCGGCGTGCGCGCGGTCGGTGTATATCGCCACCCGGCGCAGGCCGGAATCCGGAGTGGACACGTCGCGTTCCCCTTTCGCTCTCGATGGGGCGACGCTACGGCCCCGTCGGAGCGCGGGCTTGCGGTTATCCACAGCCGAGTTGCGGGTTCCCGCGGGGCTTCCTACCGTGTGCCGATGACCGGTCCCGCTTTGTGCGTGACTCCACCGGCGCCGCCGCCGCAGAGCGAAATCGCCGTCGCTGCACCGCCATCGGTTCGCGACGGCGACAATCGGATGATCCTGGCCCGACTGCTGCCGATCGGGGCGGGTTTGGCCATACTTGCCGTCACCGTCATTGCCCACCGCGCCGGGGTGAGCGCCCTACGCAGCCCGGTAGCCGTATTACCGGTGATGATGCTCAGCTCGGCGGTCGCCCTCGCAGCGGCGGGACGCAATCGTTCGGGCGGCAACGGCATCGATGACGACCGCCACAGCTATCTGGCCTATCTGAGCCGGCTGCGCGGCGCCGTCACCGAAAGCGCCGCGGCCCAGACGGAATTTGCGCGGTGGTCACATCCTGACCCGGACGTCCTGTGGCAGCTCACCGGTGGGCCCCGGCAATGGGAGCGCGAGCCCGCCGATCCGGCCTTCGGCTCAGCGCGGGTGGGCATCGGGCCGGCCGTGCCGGCCAGCCGACTGGTCGCGCCCGCGCCCGACCCGGCGCGCCGGGCCGACCCGGTCACCGATGCCGCGCTGCGACGTTTTCTCGACACCTATGCCGCGGTGCCCGAGCTGCCGGTCACGCTGGCGGTGCTGGGCGGCGAGCCGTTGCTGCTGGACGGCGACGGCGAGCGTGCACGCGGGCTGCTGCGTGCACTGCTCTGCCAGCTCGCCGTCCTGCACGGCCCCGCCGTGCTGGCGATCGCCGCGGTCACCGGTTCGCGCCGGTGTGACTGGGACTGGCTGAAATGGCTTCCCCACCACCAGCACCCGTCGGCATCCGGGGGAATGCTGCTGACCTATCCCGACCTGGCGGCCGCCGAAAGCGACCTCGCCGGTCGCCGGGCCGTGGTGATCAGTGACGACCCGGCAGGTCTGCGGGTGGCCGAGGCAGGAACGCGCGGCGCCGCTCGCCGCCTGGCTGTGTCGGCGACAACGCTGCACGACCGCGACGGCCGTCTCGGCCGGCCGGACTACCTGAGCCTGCCCGATGCGACGGTGTGCGCTCAGCGACTGGCCTGGTGCCGGGCGGCCGGCTCCGGACGCGGCGACCGGGGGTGGGTTGCGCTGCTGGGCATCGACACCGTCGACGGCTTCGACCCGCCGGCCGCCTGGGCGGGCGCGGCAGCGCAGCGGTTGTGCGTTCCCATCGGCACCGACGACGCCGCCGGCCCGGTGCTGCTGGACATCAAAGAGGCCGCCGAGCGGGGCAGCGGTCCGCACGGACTGTGTATCGGCGCCACCGGATCCGGGAAATCGGAGTTTCTGCGCACCCTGGTCCTGGGCATGGTGGCGCGGCACTCGCCTGAGGACCTGAACCTGGTCCTGGTCGACTTCAAAGGCGGCGCAACCTTCCTCGAATTCTCCCAGGCCCGCCACGTCAGTGCCGTCATCACCAATCTCGCCGAGGAGGCGCCGCTGGTCGACCGGATGCGCGACGCACTGGCCGGAGAGCTGCGGCGCCGCCAGCAGCAGTTGCGCGAGGCCGGGCTGCCCGGCGTGGCCGCATACCGGCAGGCGCGCGCGACCCAGCCGCAGCTACCGGCTCTGCCGGCACTGCTGCTCATCATCGACGAGTTCTCCGAACTGCTGCACCGCCACCCCGACCTCCTCGACACCTTCGTCGCAATCGGCCGGCTGGGCCGGTCGCTGGGAATCCATCTGCTGCTGGCCAGCCAGCGCCTCGAAGAGGGCAGGCTGCGCGGGCTGGAAGCGCACCTGTCCTACCGGGTGTGCCTGAAGACGATGTCAGCCGCCGAATCCCGGATCGTGTTGGGCACCACGGCTGCGCACGACCTGGAAAACATCCCCGGTCTGGGGATTCTGCGCACCGCCGACGGCACCCTCCGGCGATTCCAGACGGCCTATGTCTCCGGTGAGTGCCCGCGCCCCGTGCCGGCGCCCGGCGCGGTCCAGCCGTTCACCGCCGCCCCGATGCACCGCCCCGCCGCCGCAGCAGACCCGGGCGCGCGCACCGTGCTGCAGGCGATGCTGCACAGGCTGTCCGGGCACGGCGCCCACGCGCGCCGAATCTGGCTGGCACCCTTGGGCGATTCCCCGGACCTGGGATCGGTGTTGCGCGCCAACCCTGCTGCCCGCCTGAGCGTTCCCGTCGGCGTCGTCGACCGGCCATTCGAGCAGCGGCGCACCGCCTTGTGGGTCCGGCTCGACGGCGCTGCCGGACACGTCGCAGTCATCGGCGCGCCGCAATCGGGTAAGTCGACCGCCCTGTGCACCCTGATCGCCGCACTGTGCGCCACCCACGATGCGGCCCGGGCGGTGTTCTACTGCCTGGACTTCGGCGGCGGCATGCTTTCGGGCCTCGACGCCGTGCCGCAGGTGGGCGCGGTGGCCGACCGTGCGCACCCCGAGCTGGTCGGGCGGATGGTCGCCGAACTGCAGGCCGTGGTGGCGCGCCGCGAAACCGGCGCCGACCGCGATGCGCCAAGCCAGGGCCCGGCCCCCGACGTCTTCCTGGTGATCGACGGATGGGCGGCGCTGTGCCGCGAATTCGACCTCGAAGCCGCGATCGTCGCACTGGCCGCCGGCGGACTGTCCCACGGCGTGCACGTGGTGCTGGCCGCGTCGCGGTGGGCCGAGGTGCGGCCCGCCCTGCGCGACCTCATCGGCACCCGCATCGAGCTGCGTCTGGGAGATCCCGCCGAATCCGAACTGGACCGCCGGCAGGCCCAGCAGGTGCCGCAGGATCGGCCCGGGCGCGGTCTGACCGCCGAGGGCATGCACATGCGGCTCGCCCGGCCCGAAAACTGGGCGCCGCTGCGGCATCCCGACGGTGTCGTCGCCCCGCCGATCCGGTTGCTGCCGGCCGTGGTGGCGCCCGCAGATGTGGCAGCGGCCGCCGCCGGGCTGCCGGTGCTGGGCATCGGTGAACCCGAACTGGCCGCCGTCGCCCTCGATTTCGGCCGGCAACCGCATCTGCTGATCCTGGGCGAGAGCGAGTGCGGCAAGACCTCGGCGCTGCGCACGCTGTGCCGGGAGCTGGTACGCGCCCACACCGCCGAGCAGGCCCAACTGCTGGTGGTCGACTACCGCCGCGGCCTGCTCGACGTGGTGCCGCCCGGGCACCTGGGCGGCTACGCGGTAACCGCGCCGATGCTCACGAGCCGATTGGCGGACGTGACCGCGCAGCTGTCCGCACGGTTGCCCGGCGCCGGCCTCACCCCGCAGCAGCTACGCGCCCGGTCCTGGTGGTCCGGCCCGCAGTGGTTCGTGGTGGTCGACGACCACGACCTGGTGACCGCGGGCTCCGGCAATCCGCTGACGCCGCTGCTGGACTACCTGCCCTACGCCGCCGATATCGGGCTGCACCTGATCGTGGCGTGCCGAACCGGCGGTGCGGCCCGGTCGGCGTATGAACCGACGCTGAGCGCGCTGTCCGATCTGGGCGCGATGCGGCTGGCGATGAGCGGCGCGGAGGCCCCCGGCGGCTGGGGGCGACCCGCCGACCTGCCGGCCGGGCGCGGCACCTTGACCACGCGGGCCGACGGGCCACGGCTGATCCAGGCGACCTGGGAACCATGAGCGCCGGGCATCGGGCGGTGATCGAGGCCGGGCCCGTCACCATTCGGCGGCTCTGCTGCGGCGGCGCCGAAGCGGCCGGTGCCGTCGCGGCGGTGGAATGGATCGACGACCCGGTCGGGTTGGTCGACGGGCAACCGGTCGCGGTGCCCGAGCTGCTGCGCGACGTGCTGGCCTGCGCCCCGCCCGCGGTGGCGATGGAGCTCATACACCCGGCGTGGTGGCCGAACCGACGCGTGGCGGCGCTCACCGCGGCCGCCGCCGGCGTGCCGGTGCGCATCCGGTCGCGGTCGAGGGTGCTGGCCGGCGCAGCCGGTGCCGCAGCGGTCGTGGAGATCGCCGACGGTCTGGTTGCCGTCACCGGCACCGGAAACCCCGAGATGGTCGCCGAGCCGCGCATCGGCGCCCCCGGCGAGGTCGCCGACGCAGTGGCCCGCCGGGTCCTGGCGGCGCTGGGAGATCGTCGCGACGGCGTGGTGATCGACGCGCCGGATGGGGTCGGCGGGGCCCCGGCGCTGGCGAGCATGATCGACCACCGGTTGGGGCCCGGGGTGCGGGTGACCGTGGCCGACGGGCTGCCCCCGGTTCGCCCGGCCGCCGGTACGCCGGTCGTCGCTGGGACCGTCGCGCGGCATCGCCGGCGGCGCGGGCCGGCTGCCGCCGCACTGGGATTGGCTCTGCCGGTCGGCTGGGCGCTGGTGGTGCACCCGGGCGCCGCACCGGCCCCCGTGCCCACGTCGTATCTGCTCGACGGCGCGGTGGCGATGCAGGTCCCGGCGGACTGGACGGTGCGGCGGGTCAGCGGTGGGTCCGGATCGGCACGGGTGGAGGTGGCCAATCCGGCCGATCCGGATCAGGTGCTGCACCTGACCCAGATACCGGCCCCGGCCGGCGCGCTGGCCGCCGTCGCCGAAGCGCTGCAGCAGGGATTGCGGCGCGCCCAGGCCGAGACGCCGGGGGTGTTCGTGGACTTCGATCCGGCCGGCACCAGCGCGGGCCGGCCGGCGGTGACCTACCGCGAGGTGCGCGCCGACCGTCAGATCGCCTGGGCGGTGCTGGTCGACGCCTCGATCCGGATCGCTGTCGGCTGCCAGAGCGGCCCGGGCGGCGCCGACACCGTGCGCACCGTCTGCGCGCAGGCGGTGCGGTCCGCCCATGCCGTTGGGCGTTGATCGCCCGCCCGCGAAACCGCCCGGTGAGCAACCGGCGGGAACCGGAACGGGCGTATCGCCGTCGAACTACGTATCAGCGAACCGACGACGATAGGGACTGATGTGGGCACACCTTCCGGACCGACCGGGCTGTCCGGATCCGCCGGCAGCACCGCGCTTCACGCCGACTTCGACGTCATGCGCGCCGTCGCAGCGGCCACCGACGCCCGCAACGAGGAGATCCGGGGCATGCTGGCGGCGTTCGTCGCCCGGATGCGCGCGGTTCCGGACTCGGTGTGGTCGGGCCTGGCAGCGGCCCGGTTCCAGGACGTGGTGGATCGCTGGAACTCCGAATCGCTGAACCTGCATCACGCGCTGGCGCGTATCGCCGAGACCATCCGGGGCAACGAACGTGCGCTGCGCGAGGTGGCCGAGGCCCACTCGCACCACATCGCCGCCGCCGGCGACGGAATCTGACCGGTGCCGGGCATGGACACCGCCCTGTCGTACGACTTCGACGAGATCGAATTCGCTGTCCGCCAGGAGATCCACACCACGGCCGCCCGGCTCAACGGGGCCCTGGCGGAGTTGCGGTCGCAGATCGCACCGCTGCAACAGGTCTGGACCCGGGAGGCGGCCGGGGCCTACCACGCCGAGCAGCTGCGCTGGCAGCAGGCGGTCGAGGCGCTGAACCAGATCCTGGTCGATCTCGGCCGGGCGGTGCGCGACGGCGCCGCTGATGTCGCCGACGCCGATCGCCGCGCCGCGGGAGCCTGGGGGAGGTAGGAGAGGCCGCCCCCAAACCGGTGTGGCCCCCGGGGCTGGAGAGCCGTCGGGGGCCACACCGGGTGAACGCCCGGCAGTCGCCGTTTTGACCTGCCCGGATCGCCGCCGGTAAGCTGCTCCGTTGGCGTGCGGTGCCTGCGGGCACAGCGGGTCCTCGGGTCAATGTCGGTCGCCGAGAACCACCCCGCCGTCCACGCCGGACCGGCACCCGGATCACACCGGGATCCGCAAGACCGGGACGACCCGGCTCGAGTTGAAAAGAAGAGGTAAGCGCTGTGCCCACCTATGCGCCGAAGGCGGGTGACACCACACGTTCGTGGTATGTCATCGACGCCACCGACGTGGTGCTTGGCCGGCTCGCCGTTGCGGCAGCAACCCTGCTGCGCGGCAAGCACAAGCCGACATTCGCGCCGAACGTTGACGGCGGTGACTTCGTCATCATCATCAACGCCGACAAGGTCGCCATCAGCGGCGACAAACTGCAGAAGAAGATGGCTTACCGCCACTCGGGTTACCCGGGCGGGCTGCGCAAGCGCAGCATCGGCGAGCTGATGGAGACCCGTCCCGACCGTGTCGTGGAGAAGGCGATCCTCGGGATGATCCCGCACAACAAGTTGGGTCGTCAGATTCAGCGCAAGCTGCACGTCTACGCCGGGCCGGTGCATCCGCACATCGCCCAGCAGCCGATCCCGTTCGAAATCAAGCAGGTGGCGCAATGACCGAGACCGCATTTGAAGGTGCTGAGGTCGACGAGACCGTCGTCGAGGTTGTCGAGGACGCAGTGCACGAGGACGCCGCGCCGGCCTACCAGCCGCACGACCTGGGCCGTCCCATCCAGACCGTGGGCCGCCGCAAGGAGGCCGTGGTCCGGGTGCGCCTGGTGCCCGGCACCGGGAAGTTCAACCTGGACGGGCGCACGCTGGAGGCCTACTTCCCGAACAAGGTGCACCAGCAGCTGATCAAGGCTCCGCTGGTCACCGTGGACCGGCTGGAAAGCTTCGACGTCTACGCCCACCTCGACGGCGGCGGCCCGTCCGGCCAGGCCGGGGCGCTGCGTCTGGCGCTGGCCCGCGCGCTGATCCTGGTCCAGCCCGAAGACCGCCCGGCCCTGAAGAAGGCCGGCTTCCTGACTCGTGACCCCCGGGCCACCGAGCGCAAGAAGTACGGTCTCAAGAAGGCCCGCAAGGCTCCGCAGTACAGCAAGCGCTGATCTGCGATTGCATTCTGGCAGCGAGTTGGGGGTGCCTTCCGCACGCGGAAGGTGCCCCCGGCTTGCTTTTGAGGGTGCTGGTTTCCGGTCCGGCACCGGCGTGTCGGGCCGGGGGCACGCACGCTCGCGGCGATAAAGGATAGTTATGGGTCGACTTTTCGGCACCGATGGCGTCCGCGGGGTTGCCAACCGCGAGCTGACCGCCGAGTTGGCGGTTGCGCTGGGCGGCGCCGCGGCGCAGCGGTTGTCCACCAGCACCGAGCGCCGGGTCGCCGTCGTCGGCCGCGACCCCCGCGCCAGCGGCGAGATGCTGGAGGCCGCGGTCATCGCCGGGTTGACGAGTCAGGGCGTCGACGCGCTGCGCGCGGGCGTCCTGCCGACGCCGGCGGTGGCCTATTTGACCAGCGCATATGAGGCCGATTTCGGGGTGATGATCTCCGCCTCGCACAATCCGATGCCCGACAACGGCATCAAGTTCTTCGGCCCGGGCGGCCACAAGCTCGACGACGCCACCGAGGACCAGATCGAAGATCTGGTCGCCGCCGGCCCGGGACTGCGCCCGGTCGGCGCCGATCTGGGCCGGGTGGTCGATGCCTCCGACGCGCTCGACCGATACCTGCGCCACGTGCGCGAGGTCAACCCGACCCGGCTGGACGGCCTGACCGTGGTCGTGGACTGCGCGCACGGCGCGGCGTCGCAGGCAGCACCGGATGCCTACCGAGCAGCCGGTGCCACCGTGATCACGATCAACGCCGAACCCAACGGACTCAACATCAACGACGGCTGCGGGTCGACGCATCTGGAGCCGCTGCGGGCGGCGGTACGTGCCCACGGCGCCGACCTGGGCTTGGCGCACGACGGCGATGCCGACCGGTGCCTGGCCGTGGATGCCGACGGCAATGTGATCGACGGCGACGCCATCATGGTGGTGCTGGCCCTGGCCATGCGCGACGCGGGTGAACTGGTCGATGACACCCTGGTGGCGACCGTGATGAGCAACCTCGGCCTGCACCTGGCGATGCGCGACGCCGGGATCACGGTGCACACCACCGATGTCGGCGACCGTTACGTCCTGGAGCAACTGCGGGCCGGCGGATTCTCCCTCGGCGGCGAGCAGTCCGGTCATATCGTGCTGCCCCGGATGGCCACCACCGGCGACGGCATCATCACCGGCCTGCGGCTGATGGCGCGGATGGCCCAGACCGGGCGCCCGCTGGCCGATCTGGCCGCGGCGATGTGCACGCTGCCGCAGGTGCTGATCAATGTGGAAGTCACCGACAAGGCCGACGCGGTGGGCCATCCGGCGGTGCGCGAGGCGGTTCGGCGCGCTACCGAGGAGCTCGGCGACACCGGGCGAATCCTGTTGCGGCCCTCCGGTACCGAACAGCTGGTGCGGGTGATGGTGGAGGCGGCCGACGAGGAGACATCCCGCCGGGTCGCCGCCGAGGTTGCCGACGTGGTGCGCGCCCGGCGCTGACTCGGGCGAATCGGCGGGAACCCCGCTCGCCGTGGCGGCGTCCTACCCGTATGGGACGACGACAACAGCTTCACCTTGATGCCGCGGCGTTGTGTTCGGTGGCCGACCACTTCGACACGACCGCGGCGGCCATGGACACCGCCACGCGAATCCGGCTGGGCGGCTTGACCTTCGGTGGCGTCACGGCGGGCCGCGACAGTGTCGGGGCGGGGGAGGAGCTGCGCCGCGCCCTGCAGGGCTGGGTTCCGGAGCTGATCCGCTGGTCGCGGGCCGCCACCGAGATCGCCGCGGCGCTGCGGGCCGCGTCGGCGCGCTACCGGCAGGTGGAGGTGCTGGCGGCGGAGCGAGTCGGCTGACGTGACGGCACGATTCGATGTGCCCGCACGGCTGGCGCAGGGACGCGAGGCGGTCGCTGTCACGCAGGCCTACGTCTCGGCGTGCCACCGACGGGGCTACCGCGATGCTGAACTGACCGGCTATGACGGCCAGCTCGCCGACCGCTACGACAGTGAAGCCGGTCTGGACCTGCGGGCGCTTGACTCCGACTGCACCGAGTTGCTCGCCCTGGCCGACGCCGCCGAGGATGCACTGCACACCCAGCGCCGCCACCTTGCCGCGCTTCAGGACGCCTGGCGTGGCCCCGGCGCCGACGCCGCCGCGGAGTTCCTGCGCCGGCACTGCGACACCGCTGCTGCGCTCACGGACCGGCTGCGCGCCGCGGCCACCGGGCTCGGTGTCCTGCGCGACGAGCTGTGGCGGTTGGTCGATGTCAAGGTCGCGGCCGTGCTGGGGGTCGATGCGCGGGTGGGCGCGCAACGGTCGGCTTGGCTGTCGGCGGCGTGCGCGGTGAACGCCGGCACCGCGGACGAACGGGCCGTCGACATCGTGGAAAAGCAGGTGCTGGCATACGTGGACAACGATGTTCGCGGCGATTGGGTCGCAGCAGTCCGCGCTGCCCAGGACGGCATTGCCGAGGCATACCGCACCGCGATCGCCGCGGCCGGCCCCGGGCCGGGGGTGTGGTTCGCAGTTCCGGCAGACCTCGGGGGAATCCCGCGGCCCGAGGACCCGGAGACTGTGCCGGTTGCCGAAGATGGTGGCCGGCCGGCGGCGGCTGTGGTCGCGGCGTCAGACGATCCAGCGCGGCCGTTGCGCTCGGCGGCCCCGCATCCGGGGCCACCCGCGGGACCGTTCGACGGCGGTGCGCCGGGCACTCCCGGCGCGGTCGAGCCGCCCGGGACGCGGGCCGTCCCGGGTGACTGGGGCTGGCCGTCGGCCGGCCCGCTCGGTGGGACCGGCGGCGGGCTGGGCGGCCTGCCCGGACTGGGCGGGCTGATTCCGGGGACCGCCGATACGTTCGGTGCCGACGAGCCGTTCCGCGATCCTTTCCAGGACCGAGCCGAAGCCGAACACGCCGAGCCCGCCGACTCCGAGGGGTCCCCAGACGCTGACGAAGCCGCCGATGCCGAGCCGGAGTCAGATCCCGCCGAGTCGTCCGCTGACCGAGACGATCCGCAGGACCGCAACGCGCCACTCGGTGATGCCGCGGGGGAGGCGGCCCCGTCGGTCGGCAATCGGGAACCGGAAGCGCCGAGCGCCGACACCGATGCCGGGCAGCCCGTGGCGGCGTCGGACGTCGCACCTCAGACGCCGTGTGACATCGCGGCCCAGGAGTTACCGCACGCGGGCGGGTGAGGGTGCCGCAGACCCGCGGGTCATTGCGGGCAAGATCGCGCGGCCGGGCCGCGCTGGATCACGACGGAAGCAGGTCTCGCAGTTCTGCGACGTACCGCAGCGCCTCGTCCGGCCCGGTTGCCAGCGGGGCCACCAGCAGTGTTGTCACGCCGGCCTCGGCGTAGGCGGCAAGTCGTTCGGCCACCAGGCCGCGGGGCCCGACCAACGAGGTGTTGCGGACCAGCTCGTCGGGCACGGCATTGATCGCCTCGGTCTTGCGTCCGGCCAGGTAGAGCTCTTGAATGCGATCGGCGACCTCGCCGAACCCGTAACGGGTGGCCAGGTTGTGGTAAAAGTTCCGGCCTTTGGCGCCCATCCCGCCGATGTACAGCGCCAGCTGAGGCTTGGCCCAGGCCAGCCGGTCTTCCACGTCGTCGCCGATGGCCAACGTCGCCCCGACGATAACGTCCAGGGGCGCCATCGCAGGATCACGCCTGGCCGCACCGGCCTTGAGTGAATCGCCCCAGATGTCCTGCGCCCGTTCCGGATAGAAGAAAACCGGTTGCCACCCCTCGGCGATCTCGGCGGTCAGCTCAACGTTCTTGGGGCCCAGGGCGGCAATCGAGATCGGAATGCGCTCCCGAACCGGATGGTTGATCAACCGCAAAGCCTTGCCCAGACCGGTTCCGCGTTCGGGCGGAAGGGGCAGCTGGTAGTGCTTGCCCGCATAGTCGAGTCGTTCCCGGCGCCAGACCGCCCGGCAGATCTCCACGACCTCGCGGGTGCGTCCCAGCGGAGCGTCGAAGGCAACGCCGTGGAAACCCTCCACCACCTGCGGGCCCGACGTGCCCAGGCCCAGGGTGAAGCGGCCCTCCGACACGTAGTCCAGGCCGGCGGCCGTCATGGCCAGCAGGGCGGGCGTCCGGGTGTAGATGGGCAGGACCCCGGTGAGCAGCTCGACCCGCGAGGTCTTGGCGGCCAGGAACCCCAGCTGGCTGATGGCGTCGAACGAGTAGGCCTCGGCGACCGCGACCACATCTATGCCGATCTTCTCCAGCTCGACGACCTGCTCGGCGGCTTCCAAGAATCCGCCTGCGTAGCTCAGCTGTGTACCGATGCGCATCACTCACACATACCAGTCTTTGCTGACGGTGCAGCGCCTCGGGGGGCCGGCGGCAGCGGCTACTCAGGGAAAAAATATGGCGCATTACGAGATAATCGACGATTGGGACGGGCGAGGACGGGCGCCGCGGACCGCGGCTACCCGAACAGTGCGGCGAGCTTCTCCTCCGGCGGCAGCGGCTCCGGCAGGGGTCCCGGTGCCTGGGTTCGCGGCAGGGCCGCCTGCGGGTCGGCGAAGGCCCGGAACGCTTTGTCGCCCACCAGTTGTGCCATGAGGTAGCCGGTCAGCAGAGCGCGCACCCGGCGCTGGGTGCGCCGGTCCGACGTCGGCAGGCCGAAGAACCCGGTGAGACGGCGGCCCTGCGGCAGCCCGGCCGGCGACACCTTGTCGATCACCCGCAGCGTCGCGGGCCCCCACGCGTGGGCCAGCTCGATCGCGTTTGACCGCAATGCTTTGGGGTCAGCGGCGCTACTGAACACCACGCCCGGCACATCGAGTGCGGCCGCCGCCAGCTCGGCGGGCGGTGTGGTGACGGTCGGGAAGATCGCCGCCACGGCCTTGGGCGTGATCGGCAGTGCTGCCGCGGCGAACACCGCGGCCGAACCGCCGAAGCCGTGACCGGCCACCCCGAGCCGGCCGGGGTCGACGCTGATACGCCCCGGCCCCAGCCGGATGTCGATGGCGATCTCCAGGGCGCGGCCCAGGTCGGCGGCCAGGGTCAGCACCGACGGCGCCAGCCCTCGTTCGGTGGCCGGCGCCACCGCCACCACACCCCAGGAGGCCAGGTGCTCCAGCAGTCCGGCGTAGCGATCGGCCCCGGTCAACCAGTCGTGCCCGAATGCCACGGCGGGCAGCCGGTACCCGGACGCGGGGGTGTACACCACCCCGGCCAGGCCGGCATAAGCCAGGTCCCCGCGCAGGACGCGATGCGGGCCGGGACGGGTCAACGCGGCGTAAAGACGCTTGGTGCTGGCCATCCGATGACGGTAACGCACCGGCGACACCGGCGTTGCGGGGTCAGTCCGGTCGCGACCTCCAGTACTGCAGTGCCACCGCCTGCTGCGCCGCGGCGGCGGTCCGGGCGGCCGCCGCGGGATCGGCGGGACCGGTGCGCCTACCCGGCGCCGCCCGCCGTTGCGCCACCGCGGCGAAGCCGCCGTCGAGGTACTGCTGGCGGGCGGCCTGGCGCTGGATCTTGCCGCTCGACGTGGTCGGGATGGAACCGGGACCGACCAGGACCACCTCGTGGGGAGCGATTCCCTGGTGGCGCACGACGGCTGCCTCGATCGCGTCCAACATGCCGGCGTACGCGGCCGCACCGGCTGGATCGACCTCCTGGATCAGCACCAGTTGCTCGTCGGCATCCGGCCCGGTGCCCGCGGCGAAGGCTGCGCCCCGGCCGGACAACAGCGCCGGGTGGCTGCCCTGCGCCGTCTTCTCGATGTCGTTGGGGTAATAGTTGTTGCCGCGCAAGACGATCAGGTCTTTGCAGCGTCCGGTGATGAACAGCTCCCCGGCTTGCAGAAAGCCCAGGTCCCCGGTGCGCAGGTAGGGGCCCTCCCGGGTGTCGGCCAGGTAGGCCCCAAACGTCTGTTCGGTGTCCTCGGGCTTGCCGCGATAGCCCTGGGCCTGTCTCTTATACACATCT
>NZ_JRMK01000056.1:0-25559 GCF_000972925.1 Mycobacterium sp. UM_Kg1
CGCCGGAGTGCAGGCGCTGACCTTCCACGCGGCCGCTCGCCGGCAACTGCGCTACTTCTGGCCGCGGGTGGTCGGCGACACCGCCTGGGAGCTGCTGGACCGCAAGTTCGGGGTGGTTGCGCGCGCCGCCGGGCACGCCGGTCTGCGGCTGAGCAACGACGACGTTCGCGACGTGGCCGGCGAGATCGAGTGGGCCAAGGCCTCGCTGATCGGGCCGGAACAGTATCCCGGGGCGGTGGCCGCGGCCGGCCGCGACATCCCGTTGGACGCGGCGAAACTGGCTGACGTCTACGCCGGTTACGAGGCGCTCAAGGCCCGGGGCGAGGTGGCGATGCTCGACTTCGACGACCTTCTGCTGCACACCGCTGCGGCCATCGAGAACGATGCGGCGGTGGCAGCGGAGTTCCGGGATCGCTACCGCTGCTTCGTCGTCGACGAATACCAGGACGTCACGCCGCTGCAGCAGCGCGTGTTGTCGGCCTGGCTGGGCGAGCGCGACGACGTGACCGTGGTCGGCGACGCCAACCAGACCATCTACTCGTTCACCGGAGCCTCGCCGCGCTACCTGCTCGACTTCACCCGCCGGTTCCCCGACGCGGTCCTGGTACGCCTGGAACGCGACTACCGCTCCACCCCCGAGGTGGTGTCGCTGGCCAATCGGGTGATCGCCGCCGCCCGGGGGCGGGTGGCCGGCAGCAAGCTGAAGCTGATCGGTCAGCGCGAATCCGGCCCAACGCCGGTCTTTCGGGAACACCCCGACGAGGTCGCCGAGGCCACCGCGGTGGCCAAATCGATCGCGCGGCTGATCCACGACGGCGTCGCGCCGGCCGAGATCGCCGTGCTGTACCGCATCAACGCGCAGTCCGAGGTCTACGAGGAGGCTCTCACCGAGGCCGGGGTCGCTTACCAGGTCCGCGGCGGTGAGGGGTTCTTCACCCGCCAGGAGATCCGCCAGGCGCTGGTCGCCCTGCAACGGGCCGCGGAAAGAGAAGGTGCGCGCGGCGAAGCCGGGCGCAGCGGGTCGGAGCTGTCGGCCGGCGACGATCGCAAGCGCGGCGAAGCCGGGCGCAGCGGGTCGGAGCTGTCGGCACTGGTGCGCGGCATTCTCGAACCGCTCGGTCTGACCGCCGAACCACCGAGCGGGGCCACGGCGCGCGAGCGCTGGGAGGCACTGGGCGCACTGGCTGAACTGGTCGACGACGAAGTGGCCCAGCGACCCGACCTCGACCTGCCCGGGCTGGTCGCCGAACTGCGGGTACGCGCCGACTCCCGGCACCCCCCGACGGTGCAGGGGGTCACCCTGGCGTCGCTGCACGCCGCCAAGGGCCTGGAGTGGGACGCGGTGTTCCTGGTCGGCCTGGCCGACGGCACGCTGCCCATCTCCCATGCCCTGGCCCACGGCGCCGACAGTGAGGCGGTCGAGGAGGAGCGCCGCCTGCTGTATGTGGGGGTGACCCGGGCCCGGATTCACCTGACCCTGAGTTGGGCGCTGGCCCGCGCCCCGGGCGGTCGGGCCGGCCGCAAGCCGTCGCGCTTCCTCAGCGGTATCGCCCCGCAGGCCGACGCCTCCACCACACCGGCCAAACGCCGGTCCCGTGGTGCCCCAAAACACTGCCGTGTCTGCAACAAGGTGCTGGTCACCCCGGCGGCCATCATGCTCAGCCGCTGCGAGACCTGCGCCGCGGATGTCGACACCGACCTGCTGGTCGCCCTCAAGGACTGGCGACTGCGGACCGCCACCGAGCTGAAAGTGCCCGCCTACATCGTCTTTTCCGACAACACCTTGACCGCGATCGCCGAGATGCTGCCCGGCGACGAGGCCGCCTTGGTGGCTATTCCGGGTATCGGAGCGCGCAAGCTGGAACAGTTCGGCTCCGACGTGCTGGAGATGATCCGCAACCGGGGCTGACGGCGGTTCTGGAGAAAATTCGGTTGTGGGGTGGTGCGCCCAGCGGTTACCCTTCGGACCCATGACCACGATCAGCGTCCTGTGGGTACGCCCGGCCGGCGCGCGCCATGGCGCCGCTGCCCAGGCAGTGGCGATTCACGCCGCCGCCGAGTCCGTGCATCGGGGTTCGCCTTAGGGCCGCTGCTCCCCAGCCACCCGATGACCACGGACCCAACCAGGATCCGTGGTCATTTTTTGTTTTCGGCCAGCCCGCCTTCCGGCCCGGATCCGACCAACACGAGCCGACCGGAAAGCAGGTACACCATGTCGAGAAAACTTCAGCTGCCGTGCACGGGCGACCCCGACCTGTGGTTCGCGGAGAACCCGGCCGACCTGGAGCGGGCCAAGGGACGCTGCGCTGGGTGCCCGATCCGCCAGCAGTGCCTTGCAGCGGCGCTGCAGCGCGGCGAACCGTGGGGCGTGTGGGGCGGCGAGATCCTCGACCGGGGCAACGTGGTGGGCCGTAAACGGCCCCGCGGCCGGCCGCGTAAGCAGCCGCTGGCCGCCTAGGTCCGGCAGGCTCAGGCCGACGGCTCGGCCAGAACCTCGTCGGGGTGGGCGAAGCCCGGCACCAGTTCCTCGGAGATCCGCCTGGTCGGCACATGTGCGTCGAGCTGGCACAGGATCGCCGTGGTGGAACCGAGCACCCGCATCGGCATCGCCAGCTTGGGCGGCAGGTCCAGCTGGCGGGCGGTCTTGAGCTGCTCCACCGGCCGCTCGAGCTGTTTGCCGGCCATCCGCATCAGCCACCTGCGGGTGTAGTGGAACACCTCGACCTGAACCGGTTCGACGTGCTGGCGCAGCATCTCGTCGATCTCGCGCACGGAGACGTCTTGGCCCTTCTGGATGAAGCCGCCCTGGCGCATGACCGCGATGACCTTGTCGTAGTCACCGTCGTAGGCAAAACGTACGGACGCACCCAGTTCCGGGGGGAACCCGCCGGGCAGGGGTGCCACCGCGCCGAAGTCGATGATGCCCATCCGGCCGTCGGGCAGCAGCATGAAGTTGCCGGGGTGCGCGTCGCCGTGGATCAGCTCCAGCCGGCGGGCCGCGTCCCAGGTGAATTCCGCCAGCCGGGTGCCCATCAGGTCGCGCTGCTCGACGGTGCCGGTGCGGATGATCTCGGCCATGCCCACGCCGTCGATCCACTCCTGGATCACCGTCTTGGGTGCGCTGGCCACGACGTTGGGGATGCAGAAGTGCGGATGCCCGGCGTAGGCCTTGGCGAAGATGCGCTGGTTATCGGCCTCCAGCCGGTAGTCCAGCTCCATCTCGGTGCGCTCGATCAGCTCGTCGATGACGCCCTTGACGTCGACGCCCGGGGCCAGCTGCTTGAAGACGCCGGTCAGCCGCCGGATGGTCTTGAGGTCGGCACGCAACGCCTCGTCGGCGCCGGGGTACTGGATCTTGACCGCTACCGGGCGGCCGTCGGCCCAGACCGCCTTGTGCACCTGCCCGATGCTGGCTGAGGCGATGGGGGTGTCGTCGAAGGAACTGAACCGTTCCCGCCACTTCGTGCCCAGCTGTCCGTCGAGCACTCGGTGCACCTTGTCCGCGGGCAGCGGTGGGGCGTCCTTCTGCAGCTTGGTCAGCGCCTCCCGGTAGGGCTCACCGAACTCCTCGGGGATGGCCGCTTCCATCACCGACAGGGCCTGGCCCACCTTCATGGCGCCGCCCTTGAGTTCACCCAGGACGGTGAACAGCTGATTGGCCGCCTTCTCCATGAGCTCGGCGGTGACCTCGTCCTTGGACTTGCCCGTCAGCCGCTTTCCGAACCCGAGCGCTGCCCGGCCGGCGAAGCCGACGGGCAGGCTGGCCAGCTTCGCATTGCGCGCCGCGCTACCGCGTTTGATCTCTGACACGTATCTATCATCCACGACGTTGTTGTGGCGCCGGTCACCGCGTTGATAATCCCTGGTGGCGATGCCAGCTCAGCAGTCGCACAGCGGATGACGAATCCAGTGGCGGGTCAGCATCGATCCGCTCGCCAGATCCAGTTCCAGGGTGGCGTCCAGCGTCGGTGGGGCCGGGCCGGCCGCGTTGCCGCGCACCGCCGCCACCACCTGGTCGACCTGGCTCAGCGCCAGCGCCGCTGTGGCCAGCACCGTCGCCCGGTCGGCGGGCGTCACGGTGTGGCGCAGCTGGGCGGCTACCGCGGGCCACGCGCCGTCCCGGTCCCGCCGGTGCAGGTCCGCGCAGCCCAAGCAGCTGGTGACACCCGGCAGCACCAGCGGGCCGACCACTCCGGTTCCGTCGCGCACCCGCACCGGCAGGTGGGCCACCCGCTCGGCGTGCAACTCGCGCACCAGCCGTGGGTCGGGGACCAGATAGTCGGCCAGCACCACCAGATCGGTCCCCGCCGTGCCGACCGCGGCGTGCGACTGACTGCTGCGCCGGACGACCGCGCTCGTGCACCGCAGCGATTCGACCAGCAGATCCGACAGGGGACCCCGGCCGTGCACCCGCAACGTCACGGTGCGGCACCGGCGGCGCGCCCCGCCGCCGCGGACCGCCACCCGCGCGGTGACCAGCGCGGTCAGTAGGGCGTCCAGTTCCTCGGCGTCCACGCTGCCGTACGCCGCGGCCTGGTGACGCAGCGCGGCAGCGGTGACCGGGAGCTGCATCGCGCGCAACAGGGCGGCCAGCGCGGACGCGGTCAGCCCGCGAGGTGGGCGCACCAGCACACCCCGGCGCGGATCCCACCCGACTTGCACCGTCCCGTCGGGACGCAGCAACACCGGCAGCGCCGGGTCCAGGGTGTAGGTATCGGTGGACACGGTCTGACCCTGGCATGGTCGCCGCCGACGCCCCGCCGGTTATCCACAGTGCGACCGGGGCGCTGGGCGGCGTGCGGTTAGCTGTCGTCGTCGGGCTTGTCGGCCTCGCGCTGGAATTCGGCGATCGCCTGGTCGATGGCCGAATCGACGTCGCTGGAACCGCCGATGATCCGGTCGATGAACGCCGCCGGATTGTCCAGATCGGCGGCCTCGGGCAACAGATCGGGATGCTGCCAGACCTTGTCGCGCGCATCCGGCCCGACCGCGGCAGTCAGCCGTTCCCACAGCGCGGCGGCCTCGCGCAGCTTGCGCGGCCGCAGCTCCAGACCGACCAGGGTGGCGAAGGTCTGCTCGGCGGGACCCCCGGTGGCCCGACGCCGGCGAAGCATCTCCGAGAGGGCCGCGGTGCCCGGAATCCGGTCGCCGAGTGCCGCATCGACCACCGTCTGCACCCAACCCTCGATGAGCGCCAGCAGGGTCTCCAGGCGCTCCAGCGCGGCAAGCTGCTCGGGGGTCGACTGGGGCTCGAACACGCCCTGGTTGAGCAGTTCGTTCATCGCGGCCGGATCGGCCATCGCCGACGGATCGAAGCCCTGGGCCAGTTCCTCGATGCCCCGGATGTCGATCTTCATGCCCCGGGCATAGGCCTCGACGGCGCTGAGCAACTGGTGCGACAGCCACGGCACGTGGGCGAACAGCCGGTGGTGGGCGGCCTCGCGGGCGGCCAGGAAAGTGACGACCTCACTGCGCGGCTGCTCCAGGCCGCCGGCCAGTTCCTCGATCGCCCCGGGCAGCAGGGCGGCCACGCCGCTCGGACCCAGCGGCAGACCGATGTCGGTGGAGGTCAGCACCTCCCCGGACAACCGGCCCAGCGCCTGACCTAATTGGGAGCCGAACGCCAACCCGCCCATCTGCGACATCACCGACAGCAGCGGGCCGGCCATACTCTTGGCCTCCTCCGGCAGCGCCGACGCCCACACCGACGAAACCTGTTCGGCCATCGGGTCGCACAGCCGCTGCCAGGTGGAGATGGTGTTCTCGACCCAGTCCACCGGCGTCCAGGCCACCCCGCGGGTGGTGCCGGCCGGCAACGGGGTGGCACCGTCGAGCCATGTTTCGGCCAGGCGCACCGCATCGCCGATGGCCGTCGCGGTGGATGCGCTGACCGGGGACACCGCGCCGATCGACTTGATCGCGACCTGACGTGCCAGGTCATAGTTCACCGGTCCCGCCGGGCGGCCGTCGGCGCTCACCCGGCCGGCGCCGCTGAACATCTGTCCGAGCTGGGTGAAAACCTGGCCCAGATCGGCCATATTGAAGCCGGCGCCCATGCCGAACGGGTCGGTGGGCCCAGAGCCTCGCTCGCGGTCGGGGTCGTCCCCGGATGAGAAACCGAAGGGCAGATCAGCCATAGACACAACCGTACCCACCGGCACCGTCCGGCGGTACGACACACGGCCCGCGGCGATCGGGCCGTCCGCGCCGGCGCCGGGGCCGTTTACCATACCCGGGGTGAACAGGCGGATTCTGACGCTGTTGGCGGCTGTGCTGCCGGTGGTCACGTTCGGCGTACTGCTGACGGCGGTGACAGTGCCGTTCGTGTCGCTGGGGCCGGGGCCCACCTTCGACACGCTCGGCGCCATCGACGGCAAGCAGGTGGTGGCTATCGAGGGGACCACCACCCACCCGACGACCGGTCACCTGAACATGACCACGGTCTCGCAGCGCGACGGGCTGACCCTGGGGGAGGCGCTGGCGCTGTGGCTGTCCGGGCGGGAGCAACTCATGCCTCGTGACCTGGTCTATCCGCCCGGCAAGTCCCGCGAGGAAGTCGACGAAAGCAACACCGCCGACTTCCGGGCCTCCGAGCAGAGCGCCGAATACGCCGCCCTGGGCTACCTCCGGTATCCGTCGGCGGTCACCCTCGCCGACGTCCACGATCCGGGACCGTCCGCGGGGGCCCTGCAGCGCGGCGACGCCGTGGACGCCGTCAACGGCAAACCGGTCTACACCGTGGAGCAGTTCACCGCGCGGCTGGCCGACACCAAACCGGGCGAGACGGTGGCCATCGACTACCGGCGCAAGAACGCCGCACCCGGGACCGCCCGGATTACGCTCGGAGAGAACAAGGACCGGCCCAACGGCTTTTTGGGTGTCTCGGTCCTCGACGCGCCCTGGGCGCCGTTCAGCATCGACTTCAACCTCGCCAACATCGGCGGGCCCTCGGCGGGGCTGATGTTCTCGCTGGCCGTGGTGGACAAGCTGACCACCGGCACCCTGGCCGGATCGAACTTCGTCGCCGGCACCGGGGTCATCAAATCCAACGGTCAGGTGGAGTCGATCGGCGGGATCGCCCACAAGATGACGGCCGCCCGCGAGGCCGGCGCGACGATGTTTTTGGTCCCGGCCGACAACTGCTACGAGGCGCGGGCGGACAACAAGGGCTTGCAGCTGATCAAGGTCGACAGCCTCGCCCAGGCGGTGGGTGCACTGCGCACCGTCACCGAGGGAGGTCAGCCGCCCTCTTGCTGATCCCGGAGTTGGCTACAGTGGGGCCGTCGGGGACAACTGAGCTAGGGAGCGTGGCACGTGGGGATGCGGCCCACCGCGAGGATGCCGAAATTGACCGCGCGCAGCCGGATCATGGTCGGCAGCGCGTTCGTCGTGATCGCGCTGCTGTTAGTGGGGCCGCGGCTGATCGACGGCTATGTCGACTGGCTGTGGTTCGGCGAGCTGGGCTACCGCTCGGTGTTCGTCACGACCTTGCTGACCCGACTGATCACGTTCGTGGTGGTGACGTTGCTGGTCGGCGGGATCGTCTTCGCCGCGATGGCCGCGGCCTTCCGGGCCCGGCCGGTCTTTGTTCCCAGCAACGGTGTCAACGACCCGGTGGCCCGCTACCGGACCACGGTGCTCTCGCGGCTGCGGCTGTTCGCGATCGGGATTCCGGTCGCGATCGGTGTGCTGGCCGGGATCGTGGCGCAGAGCTACTGGGTGCGCATCCAGCTGTTCCTGCGGGGCGGTGACTTCGGGATCACCGATCCGCAGTTCGGCAAGGACATGGGCTTCTACGCCTTCGACCTGCCGTTCTACCGGCTGGTGGTGGGGCTGGTGCTGGCGACGCTGTGCCTGGCCACCATCGCGAATCTGGCGACGCACTACATCTTCGGCGGCATCCGGCTGTCCGGGCGCGCCGGTGCCCTGAGCCGTCCGGCACGCATCCAGGTGGTCAGCCTGATCGGCACCCTGGTGCTGCTCAAGGCCGCCGCCTATTGGCTGGATCGCTACGAGCTGCTCAGCCACACCCGCACGGGCAAGCCGTTCACCGGGGCCGGCTACACCGACATCAACGCGGTGCTGCCCGCCAAGATGATCCTGCTGGCGATCGCGCTGATCTGCGCGGTCGCGGTGTTCTCCGCGATCGTGCTGCGCGACCTGCAGATCCCGGCGATCGGTCTGGTGCTGCTGCTGCTGTCGTCGGTCGTGGTCGGTGCGGGCTGGCCGTTGATCGTCGAACAGTTCAGCGTCAAGCCCAACGCGGCGCAGAAGGAAAGCGAATACATCTCCCGCTCCATCACCGCCACCCGGCAGGCCTACGGGCTGACCGAGGATGTGGTGACCTACCGGGACTACCGCGGCGACGCGCGCGCGACGGCGGCGCAGGTGGGCGCCGACGCGGCCACCACGTCGAACATCCGGCTGCTGGACCCGACCATCGTCAGCCCCGCATTCACCCAGTTTCAGCAGGGCAAGAACTTCTACTTCTTCCCCGACCAGCTGACCATCGACCGGTATCGCGACGGTGACGGCCAGCTGCGCGACTACGTGGTGGCCGCCCGCGAGCTCAACCCGGGCCGGCTGATCGACAACCAGCGCGACTGGATCAACCGGCACACCGTGTACACCCACGGCAACGGCTTCATCGCCTCGCCGGCCAACACCGTGCGCGGGATCGCCAACGACCCCAACCAAAACGGTGGATACCCGGAGTTCCTGGTCAACGTGGTCGGCGCGAACGGCGGGGTGGTCTCCAACGGTCCGGCCCGGCTCGAGCAGCCGCGCATCTACTACGGCCCGGTGATCGCCGACACCGTCTCCGACTATGCGATCGTGGGGCGCAACGGTCCCGACCGCGAGTACGACTATGAAACCAACACCGAGACGAAGAACTACACCTACACCGGCACCGGCGGGGTTCCGATCGGAAACTGGCTGGGCCGCAGCGTGTTCGCCGCAAAGTTCGCCGAACGCAACTTCCTGTTCTCCAACGTGATCGGCGCGGACAGCAAGATCTTGTTCAACCGTGACCCGGCGAAACGGGTACAGGCGGTGGCGCCGTGGCTGACCACGGACTCCACGGTGTATCCCGCGATCGTCAACAAGCGGCTGGTGTGGATCATCGATGGCTACACCACGCTGGACAACTACCCCTACTCCGAGCTCACGTCGTTGTCCTCGGCGACCATGGACTCCAAAGACGTCGAGTTCAATCGTCTGTTGCCCGACCGGCGGGTGTCCTACATCCGCAACTCGGTGAAGGCCACCGTCGACGCCTACGACGGAACCGTCAGCCTGTACGCCCAGGACGAGAAGGATCCGGTGCTGCAGGCCTGGATGAGGGTCTTTCCGGGAACGGTCAAGCCCAAGGCGGACATCTCGCCTGAGCTCGCCGAGCATCTGCGCTACCCCGAGGACCTGTTCAAGGTGCAGCGCATGCTGCTGGCGAAATACCATGTCAACGATCCGGTGACCTTCTTCTCCACGTCGGACTTCTGGGATGTTCCGCTGGACCCCAACCCGACGGCCAGCAGTTTCCAGCCCCCGTACTACATCGTCGCGAAAAACCTTGTGAAGGAAGACGGTTCGGCTTCCTACCAGTTGACCAGCGCGATGAACCGGTTCAAGCGCGACTACTTGGCCGCCTACATCAGCGCCAGTTCGGATCCCGACACCTACGGCAAGATCACGGTGCTCACCATTCCCGGGCAGGTCAACGGTCCCAAGCTGGCCAACAACGCGATCACCACCGACACCACGGTCAGCCAGGACCTGGGTGTGATCGGGCGTGACAACCAGAACCGCATCCGCTGGGGCAATCTGCTGACCCTGCCGGTCGCCCAAGGTGGCCTGCTCTATGTCGAACCGGTCTATGCCTCACCGGGCACCAGCGACGCCGCGTCGTCCTACCCTCGCCTGATCCGGGTGGCGATGATGTACAACGACAAGATCGGTTACGGGCCAACGGTCTCCGACGCGCTCACCGGGCTGTTCGGGCCCGGCGCCAGCGCGGCGGCCACCGACATCGCACCGACCGAAAGCGGCGGTGCCGCGCAGGGCACGGCGCCGGCACCTCCGGCACCCGCCGCGGCGGTGCCGACGCCGCCGTCCGCCGAGGCCGGCTTGTCTCCGGCCAAAGCCGCTGCGCTGCGTGAGATCGACGCAGCCATCGCGGCGGTGCGCGACACCCAGCGCCGCGGAGACTTCGCGGGCTACGGTGCGGCGCTGCAGCGCCTCGACGACGCCATGGCCAAGTTCAACAACACCAAGTAGCGGGCAACGGCACTCAGCCGAGGTCCGCGGCCAGTGGTGTCCTGCTGCTATGCGCAGCGGCGGCACCCAGCGCGGTGCGTGCCCGGGCGTTCCAGTGGTGCCGGGGCGTCATCGGGGACAGCCGGCTCAACCGGACGAACTGCCGCAACGACCAGCGGTCCGCGGCCGTCACGTGCACGCCGGTCAGTTCCCGGGCGCGGGGATGCTGCAGGGCGCGGATCGCCGGCTGAGGGACCGCACGCATCCACCAATCGGTGGGCGCGAAGATCTGCTCGCGGAACGGCTCGAAGTGTGCCCCGGCCACCAGGTGCGCCGAGCAGTAGTCCTCGAAGTAGTCGACGAACGCCAGCCAGGTCGCCGGTAATGGCCGCGTCGAAATGCCGTATCGGCGATACCAGTCGCAGCACTGCTGATAGAGCTGCTCGTGTTCCGCGGCGTCGAGGGGGCCGATGAAGGTGATGACCATGAAGACCAGCGACTCGACGTAAGCGGCGTGCTGAAAGTGGAACAGGTCGGGATTCAGCGCGTGGTACTTGCGTCCCAGATCGTCGACGCCCTTGACATGTTCGTGGGCAAAACGCATCTGGGGCCGTAGGTCGAGGTCGGAATACGCGTAGTTGACCGCCTGGGTGAAGGTGCGCTTCTTGTGCAGCCAGATGCGCTTAGGTGTCAGGGCGTGCTCGCTGATGCCGGCGGCGATGCCGGGATGCAGCAGCAGCAGGCACACCGCCCGCGGGAGTACAAAAAGGTAGCGGCGGTCGGCCACGAAGTGCCACAGCATGCTGTCGGGCCCCAAGGTGTCCTCATGGTTGGCCATCCGGACTGCCTCCGTCGTCGCCGGGCGCGGTTGCGCTGTGCGGTCACTGTAGACAAACGCTCGCGATCACCAGCACCGGCCACCACAGCACAGATCCGAAGAACGACACCACCAGATCGAGGCCCTGCAGCTCGTGCAGGCGGGCGGTATGGGTCAGCGACCAGATCAGCCCGAGCATCAGGTAGGGCACGCCGAGCAACAGGCCCAGGCCGGCCAGTACGCCGACGTTGATGCGAAAACTGAGCAGCCGGCTGATGCTGTCGACAAGTCCGGGCATCTGTCGTCTCTTTCGCTGGGGCTCTCGGAATGCAGCATGGCATAGCGAAGTTGGGCCGACAAGGACGATGCTCCGACGCCGGGTGCAGGCGATTTGGCCCCTGGCCACTCATTCGGTAATCTCGTAGATACCAACGCGGGGTGGAGCAGCTCGGTAGCTCGCTGGGCTCATAACCCAGAGGTCGCAGGTTCGAATCCTGTCCCCGCTACTAGGTGAAACGGCCCTCGGAGGACACTCCGGGGGCCGTTTTCATGGGGGTTGGGAACGGATTGGTGAACGTCAGGATTCCTGGCTCGGGGATATTGGCCGGTACGGCGAGGCGACTGTCTGCTGTCACTTCGGCAGTACTGCACATCGCGCCGACAGGCTCCCAGGTTCCGACGAACAAGAATCCGAACTTGTCGATCGACCAAGCTGCGGGCCCGGTCCGCGGCTTTGTCGCGTCCGGTATTCGGCGCTCCGACGGCGGCCGGGGCCGGGACGACAAAAAGGCTGCCGCAGCTTTCGCTGCGACAGCCTCTTGAAGTCTGTGTGTTCGGTCAGATGACCGAAACGCCTACAGCCTGCGGACCTTTCGCGCCCTGTTCGATTTCGAACTGAACCCGAGCGTTCTCTTCGAGGGTGCGGAATCCGCTGCCGCCGATCTCAGAGTAGTGAACGAAGACGTCAGCCGCTCCGCCGTCGGGGGCGATGAAGCCGAAGCCCTTTTCGCCGTTGAACCATTTCACAGTGCCCTGTGCCATTTACTTCACTTCTTTCATTTTTCAAGCCCATCAAGCGATGATGTGCGTCCCTCACGCTACAGGGCGTTACCGGAGCTTTCCTGTGAAATGCACACGAGTCGAGCAGCCACGAGGGGCAGAGGCAGGCCCGTTGTCAGCCCGCCCACACGTCCTCGACGTATCGATCGGACTCCACCAGGCCGATAAGCCAGTCGCGAGCCTGGCTCTGGTCGCGGCCGGTCTGCGCGCGGTAGATGTCGAGGAATGCCTGCCGCACCGCCGGCGCCATCTTGGCGCCATCGCCACACACGTAGACGTGGGTGTCCTTCGCCGGGTTGCTGAGCAGTTCCCAGACCTCGTCGGCGTCCGCGGCGATCCGGTCCTGTACGTAGCGCACCCCGTCCTGCGGTGCACGGGAGAAGGCCGGGCGCATCCGGACCACCCCTACCGCTTCGGCGGCCTCGAACTGCTCCCGGAAGATGTAGTCCACGTCCGGGTTTCGGACGCCGAAGAAACACAGGGCCGGCGCATAGGGCGCCCCTTCCTGTTTGGCCGCCAAGCGATCGCCGAGGAAGCCGCGGAACGGGGCAACGCCTGTACCTGCGCTGACCAGGATCACATTCTTCGCGGGGTCGGCACCGGCACGGAACGCCTGGCGGGCCGGATCGACCCGCGCCCGAATCTGTGCACCCGGGGTGACGGCGGCCAGATGATTGGACGCCACGCCCCGGAATGCGCCTTGGAACAGCCCCGAGCCGGACCGAGCCGGCGCATCCAGCACGCTGACTACCAGCCCTACCAGGCCTGGTGTCAGGCGCGAGGACGACGCGATGGAGTAGTGGCGCGGTGTCATCGGCTCCAGCAGCTCGAGTAGCTCAGCGCCGGTCAGTGCGCACGCTGGGAACGCCGCCAGGCATTCGAAGGGGCTGAGGGGGCAGGGATCGGCCGAGGCGGCGAGCTGCTCGAGGCGTTCGCGCTCCGGTGGGTACGGGTTGGCCGCTGCCAGGCGCCGTAGTTGGCTTGACGTAACCGGCTTGCGCAACTCGACGAAGTGGGTCAGCAGCTCGCGTGCGCTCACCTCCCGGTCCAGTGCGATCAGCCGCCGCGAGGTGCGTCGAGGATTGATCGACAGCCGCCGTTCGCCGTCGATGCCGAGAAGGTCCAGGACCGTGTCGACCAGGTCCGGGGGATTGTCCGCCAGGACTGTCAGGTGATCACCCGTCTGGTACTCGACTCCCTCGGGAAGGACAACGCGGACAAAATGTTTCGCGGCCCCGGGGCCCGCGTCGTCGCCCACCAGGGCGGTGTTGTCCAGGACGGTCATCGGTGTCACCGCGAACCGGGCGTCGATCGCCGCCGTGACTGGGCCGATGATGGCGTGCATGTCGTAGAGCGGTTCGTCGGCGTCGGTGACCGGCGCCGCGTCCGGATCGCCGAAGTGCTCGCCGAGCGCTGCGCGCAACGCCGCGGAGAATTCCTCGACCGTGCCAGTCAGATCCCCTGAGGTGTCGGCGCAGGTCAGCGGGATCAGCGGCGGGGCGCCCAGTTCGGTCAGACGTTCGTCGATGTGCTTGGGTACCGCCTGGTAGGTCTCGGCCCAGTTGCGATCCCCGACACCGAGGACCGCGAAATAGGGAGCGCCGTCGAGTCCGGCGTCCGCGCCGAGCAGCCAGGCGAGGAAGGCGCGTGCGTCGTCGGTCGGCTGACCGTTGTACGACGAGGCGACGATGACGACCGCATCGGTCTGCGGCAGGGCTCCCGCGAAGTCGTCCAGCGGAGCGACGGTGACCAGGCAGCCAAGGTCGGTGGCCTCTTCGGCAAACTGCTTGGCCAGTGCGCGGCAGGTTCCCAGGTTCGAGCCGTGCAACACGGCCAACGTGGTGCCCGTTTTGACGGCGGAGCTGGCCAGACTCCGCTCTGGCGTCGCGACCGGCGGGGCGGCAGAGCTGCGGCGGTCCGGTGGTGTTCGCCGGATCAGGTCGAGCCGGAAAGCTATCGGGCGCCGGCTGCGTTCGCTGTCGAACTGCAGCACATAGTGTTGCGAGTCGATCAGGCGGTACCGGTGCACCAGCCGGGCGATGATCATGGTGGCCTCGTGCAGGGCGAACTGGCGGCCGATGCAGGACCGCGCTCCGGTGCCGAAGGGCTTGAACACCGCGCCGGGCCGCTCGGCGGATCGGGCGGGGTCGAACCTGTCCGGATCGAAGAGTTCGACGTTGTCGCCCCATGCGGGCGAACGATGCAGAGCGCCGGTGAGCACGGTGACGGCCTCGCCCCGTCTGATCGGGTACCGATCGCCGATGACCGTGTCCGACAGGGCTGTTCGGTCGAAGCTCAGTACCGGCGGGGACAGGCGCAGCGTTTCGTTGATGACCTGGCGCAGATAGTCGAGCTTGCCGATGTCGTCGTAGGTCGGCAGATAGTCGTCGTCTGCCCCGAAAACGGCATCGACTTCGGTTCTGACACGCCACAGCACTGCCGGATGGTGCAGCAGGTTGTAGAGCGCGGTGGGCATCAGCTCTGATGTGGTCAACTGGCCGGCGATCAGAAACGTCATGATCTGGTTGCGGATGTTGTCCGTAGGCAGCAGTGGCCGGCCGTCGGGGTCGCGACCAAGCATGACGTAGAGCAGGTCGTCGAGTTCGGGCGTGGCGGTCGCTTGGTGTTGCTCAATCAGCGCGTCAAAGCTGCGATGCAGATACGCCAGTTCCTCGTCGAGGTCGGCGGTGCCCTCGGTCGCTGCCAGCTTTCCCAGGGCCGCGGTGAAACGCTGCGGGATGGGGGCAAGGCCTTCGTGGCTGAACGAGTCGAATCGCGCACCGAAGCCGGCCAGGGCGACGGTGTCCATCGCGAGCTTCTGCAGGTCCGTCGACGCGTCCGCCGGCCGATGCCCGACGCAGCCATCCCAACGCTCGATCAGCTGGTTGCCGATGTCGAGCATGGCGCCGTGGTAGTTGCGCAGCCCGGCGTAGCTGAAACCCGGCATCAGGACGTCGTGGGCCTTCTGCCAGTTCGGTTCACCGTGGTAGGCGGTGAACAGACCGTCACCGGCGAGCTGGCGGACCCGCTCCAACGGCCGCATCGGGTTCTTGGCGAACCGGCTCTCGTCGCACAGCTCGTCGACCAGCTCCGGTGAGCACGCGTACAGCTTTCGCACACCGCTGAAGTCGGCGTAGAACAGCGGCCCGTGGATCTCCCCGAGGATGTCGATGGGCAGTGCATAGGGCCGACCGGCCAGGTCAGACGGTGGGGGCAGCGATCCCTCGGCGGACGGAACGCCGTCCAGTTCCGGTGGCAGCGACGCGGTGAAGTCGGCCATATCGGGCAGCATAGGCCGCTGGGACACGGGTGCGGTGCGTCAACGGCGTTTACCGCAGACTCGCGCTCGTTGGTGACCTAGCAGCAGTGGGGTGCCGGTGATGCCGCGGCGCCGATCAGGCTGCAGAAGCATGAGGAGCGGATGTCGTCGTCAGCCCGGGCCAGGGCGACGTCGCGTTGCGGTCTGATGGCGCGGGCCTGGTCGTGTCTGCCCAGTAGCTCATAGCAGCGGTGCAGTCCCACCAGCGCCCACACGTTGTTGGGATGCCGGTTGGATCGGATCACATCGTCGTTGAGGCCGAGATCGGCTTCGTAGGCGCGGGTCGCCTCCTCGACGTGTCCCTGCTCGAGCAGAAGCGCGCCCAGCGCGTGCCGACTGGGCATCATCCATCCCCACGGCTCGTCGTAGGGCAACAGATCTTCCCGCCGCACCGCCTCGCGCAGGTGGCCGAACGCAGCATCGAATTCGCCGCGATGGTAGGCGATTTCGCCGGCCAGCAGTTCGCGGGCGACACCGAGGATGTCGACGCAGCGCACGTTGTGCAGGTGCCGGCTCTCGGGAACCGTGGCCGCGGTCCGTTCGAAGAGGCGTTGCGCTGCCGCCGCGTCATCGTGTTGCTTGAGCGCGGCGTGGGCAACGCCCTTGCCGTAGTAGTTCATTGCCGCGGTCATGCAGAACAGTGCCGGATTGTCGGGTAGGGGGGCCGCAATCAGGTCGTGCCAGCGCCCGAAGCGGACCAGGGCATGGGTGCCGATGGACTTGTAGCCTTCGAGCCAGTCCGCCATCGGCGGGCTTTCGATCTCCACCAGTTCGTCGGGGATGGTGTCGTGCATGTCGCGCACCGCGTCCATCGCGGGACCGAACCGGCCGAGAAACATCGCTCCGTACAGCTTGAAGTGGTAGTTGTGCACGCGGTAGTTCGAGTAGAAGTTCTGCGCGCCCGCGTAACGCCAGTATTTGACGTCCTTCTCAATGCCGGTGTCGTTCCAGTCGACGACATCCTGGTAATGCCCGCACAGGATGTCGATGTGAGTGGGCATGTGCGCCAGATGCCCCGAATCGGGTACCAGGCGGCGCAATTCGTCAGCAACGCGCAGTGCTGCCTCGGGCGTGGCGGACATCTCCATGAGGTGGATGTAGAGGTGCCACAGGCCCGGATGGGGAGCTTCGCCTCGCGTGCGGCGCCCAGCGATCGCGGCTTCCAGCACCTCTCGGCACTCCAGGGTGGGTGAGCCTGCGGTGGGTTCGCCGGTCCGCAGATCCCACATGTTCCACGGGTTGAGATTCATCAACGCTTCTGCGAAGAACGTTGCGATGTCGGGGTCGCCGTCGAATCGGGTATAGCCCTGCCGCATCGCGTGCGCGTACTGCTCGTTCCACCCCTGCAGGTCTCCCGAGGGGCGCTCGGACTGATAGCGGAATTGCAGGGCGTCGATCAGTGCCCGGTCAGCGGGTGACGCATCCGCGGCGTGTGTCAGCGCCTTGGCGCTCGCCTGCCGGGCGAGCGCCAGAGCCGCCAGGGTCTCGCGTTCGTCGAAGAGCTCCCAGGGTTTGTTGTAGTTGGGTCCGGCCGCGTACGCGACGCCCCACCACGCCATGGCGCAGCCGGGGTCGTGGCGCAGCGCCTCGTGGAAGCACGCAGTGGCCTCTTCGTGGTTGAATCCGAATATCCAGTTCAGGCCCCGGTCGAACCACAGCTGGCACTCAGCAGAAGCCGAGGCGGTGGCACGACTGTAGGTGCCCAGGTCGAAACCGTAGCTGCTCAACCTCTCTGCTCCTCATTCATAACTCATCGCAGGATCCGCGCACCGCAGTCGAAGAACTCGGCCTGACAGCGCCGCTGCGAAGAAACACAAGATGAATTGCACCAAATGGCGAGCCGTCACGTCACTGTGGGGGACGGTGAGCGCTCAGGACGACAGCAGGGCAGGATCGTCCGTGGTGGACAGCTGCTGCCAGGCCAGGAGCACGGCTTCGAGTTGTTCGGGGGAGTGTCGTCCGAGTCCGCACTCGGTGGACAGCCCGAACCGGGGCAGGAATTCGGCGGCGATGGCGGCCCGTCGTCGAGCACCGGCGGCGCCGTCCTCGGAGTTGAGCAGGCCGAGATAGAACTCAGTCTCGGGTTCCAGGGCCAGTCCTGCGAGCGGCTGCCAGTGGGCACGTTTGTTCCATGTGGCCACTGTGGCGGCATGAATCGCGTTGATGGGGCGCGAGATATGACGAGCCAGGCCGTTGGACAACGCCACGATCGCGGACGTATCACGCGGCAGGATGTGTCGTCCTCCGCGCGCGGCGGCCTCTTCGGTCGGCGGCTCGCCCATGAACGGGGAGGCGCCGAACTTCGAGTCCCCGTAGCAGAGGTGAAACGTCAGGTCGACGTCGTCAGCGACCCAGCCCGCGAGCCGCGCAGTAGCCGCGAAGATCGATTCGTGGTCGGGGTAGGGATTGGGGAACCACCCTTCGATGGTGGCCAGTTCGGTGGGCAGGTCCCACTGGATGGCCAGGTCGGCGGGTGGGATCGCATCCTGGATGGCATCGACGCTGCGCCGCAGTGCAGATTCGTAGGCCAGCGCCACTTCGACCTGTGATTCAAAGTGGACGAACGAGTTCACCGCGTTGAACGGGGTGGCGATCGACACCAGGAACCTGCTGTCGGGCGCAAGAACTCCGGAGTCACGGGCGGTGCGAAAGTCGCGGTATGAGGCAAGTGCCGGCGAGTGGTAGTCGACATGGCCGAAGGAGACCGGCGTTGCCGGCCGGACCCTTGCGCGGTTGTCGGAGACGTCCAGGGTCGCGTTGGACAGGAAATGGGCCGAATGGTTGAGCACCCAGTTCGCGCGGTCGCCGGGTTCGCCGTCGGGGACGCGGCGCACGCCGGGCTGCAGGCGACCGCCGACGAGGTGGAACGCGGCCTGGGGCGTGGGGACGTTGATACTCCCGGTGAGGTAGAAGCTGGTCATCAGCGCTCCTTCGGATCGTGGTGTCACAGGAGCAGGCCGAGCCGCGGCGGCAGAGTTCCGTCGAGGGTATGCCGTCCCAGGTGGACGTATTTCCATCGCGCGGGGTCGTGCAGGGTGTGCACGCGCAGATTGCGCCAGTGCCGGTCGAGCGCAAATCTGGCGTCGGTGGCTGAAGCGCCGGCGAGTTCGAAGATTCCGCTGGCGATCTCGACGGAGTACTCCTGGGCGAGCGCCTTTGCGGCAGCCACTTGCAGAGAGGCGGCCGCGGCTGCTGGGCGAGTCAATACCGGTGCGGCCAGTGCGTCGTCGACCAGGCGCGCGCCGCGGGCCAACAGAGCTTCCAGGGCGTACAGCTTGGCGGTCAGCTCGCCGAATCGGCGGACGACGTGTGATTCGTCGGCGGCACGCTCGACCTGCGCCTCGAACCAGGGCCTGCTGCGCGATGAGACGAACCGTGCACCGTCTTCGAGTGCGGCGCGAGCGGCGCCGACATCGATGGCCGTGTGCAGCGCCTGATCGAATGCCCCCAACACCGACGGGTCCGCCGCTATGGGGTCGGGGTCGGGTCCTTCGTCGATGACAAGGTCATCGGCAACATGCACCTTGTCCAGAACGACTTCGCCACTGGCTGTTCCGCGCTGCCCGAAGGCTGACCACGCATCCAGATTCAAGGTGACACCCGGGTCGTCGGGGCGAATGAAGACGGTCGCACCGTGGTCGGTTCCATTGATCCGTGCGGCCACCGCGATCCACGTCGCGCCGAGTGAGCCGGTGGCGTAGAACTTGGTGCCCTCGAGCACCCAACCACCGTCGGAATGGCGGGTGACGGTGGTCGTGCGTTCCACGCTGGTGCGGGTGCCGCGCTCGACGCTGGCGTTGCCGAGCTGGGCGCCGTTGAGGACATCTCGATAGATCCTCGGCGCGGGTTCACGCGACGCGAGACCGCCAAGAGCGGCGGTCAGAACGTAATGCGACAGCAACAACTGGCCGACTGAGGAGTCGGCTTGCGCGAGAACCCGCAGCACCTCAACGGCGGTGGAGCGGGGCAGATCCGGTCCGCCGAAACTCGCGGGTACCAGAATGCCCAGCAGGCCCGAGTTACTGATCTGCCTCAGTGAGTCAGTCGGCAGGGCACCGTCGATCTCACGCTGGACGGCTCCCGCGGCAACTGACGCTGCGATGGTGGCTGCGGTGTCCAAAACATCCTCAACCGACCGCAGAACGGGTACGGCGGTGTCACTGATGGGCATCGCTGATGACTCCTGATCGTGTAGTTCGAACCTTGTGGTTGGAGAAGAAACTAGGAAAGCGGGGCGGCGGTGAACAGGTGGTTCAAGCGACGCTGGAAGCGCGTGCAGCAACACTGCACGCGGTGCCTTCCGCGATCGCCGCCCCGGCAGCGGCGATGAACCCGATCACGGCCGCCAGAACGCTGGCCGGTGCCGGGGGAGACGTGGTGGCGATGGCGACCGTGCGCACTGGGCGATGTCCCGCCACCCTGCGCACGGCGACGTCCGAGCGCGCCCCCGAGGCGGCCAGCGACGGAACCAGTGATACGCCGAGCCCAGCAGCGACGAGGCCTTGCACGGTTGCGTACTCTTCCGCGCGGTAACTGACCGTCGGCTCGAATCCCGCACGCCGGCAAGCGGTTCGAAAAACGCGGGTGTCGGGACACTGGCCCGTCTGGGTGCTCACCACCCAGTTGTCGCTGGCGAGGTCTGCCAGCGTTACCTCGGCCCGTCCGGCGAGGCGGTGTCCGAGCGGCAGAACGACGAAGAACTCGTCGTTATAGACCCCCATGGTGCTGATCCCGGGAAACTCGGGCCGCTCGCCGGGGACTTCGGTGACCATGGCGGCGTCGGCGTCCCCGCTGCGCAGCAGCTCGACTCCGTCGTCGGGGTCTACGGCCACCAACTCCACGCCAATCCCGGGCAACGCGCGGCGCGCCTGGGCGATCGCGGGCGGAAGGATCATTGCGGCGGCGCTGGCGAACGACGCGATGCGCACCACGCCCGGTCTTGAGGTGATCGACGCGAGGTCGCGTTCGGCGGCGGCAACCGCACCCATGATCGCCGGAACATGTTCGAGCAGCTTGCGCCCTGCCGGGGTCAGGCGCGCACCCGACGGGCCGCGCACCAGCAGTGAGCAGCACAGATCGCGCTCCAACGCCGTGACCTGCTGCGACACCGCTGAAGTGGTGTAATTGAGCGCGACGGCTGCCGCGCTCAACGATCCGGCACGTGCGATCTCCTGCAGCACCACCAGCCTGCGCACGTCGAACATCCCGGGAAGGCTAGGGCAGGACTCCCGTCCTCGATAGGTTTGCGATCACGGCGACGCCAATGCTCAGTAGCTCGAAGCCCCGGAGATCGGCGGCGTGATTCCGTGATGAAGTTCGGCGACGTCGGGATGAGCTCGGGTGCGGGACTTCCAGGCATTCTCGCCGTAGGTGTTGAAGATGGGATTGTCCGGATCGGCCTCGACACCGCGGGCCAGCCTGGCCAGTTCCGGCGGCAAGGTGATCACGGGGATCGTGGCGTCCAGCGCAGGGTTGAGGAAGTACGGGATGGACACGCGGTCGGTACCGGGTTTCGGTGATAACACCCGGTGCTGGGTGGCCCGAAGATAGCCACCGGTGGCGACCTCGAGAAGTTCGCCGATGTTGACGATGAAGGCACCCGGGACGGGTGGCACGTCGACCCACTCACCGGTGGTGAGCTCCACCTGTAAACCATCGGATTCGGGCTCTACCAGCAGCAACGTCAGCACCCCAGAATCCTTGTGTGCGCCGACTCCCTGTTCGCCGTCGGCGCGGCCGGGGTAGCGCACGACCTTGATCAGGGTCGCCGGCAGGGCGAACGCGTCGTCGAACAGACCTTCGGTCGCCCCCAGCGACACCGCCCACTGTCGCAGCAGGCGCAAGCCGACCGCCGACAGGGAGCGGTCCCACTGCTCGAATGCGGCCCGGAACCCGGCGGGCCGATCGGGCCACAGGTTGGGGCCCTGCAAGTGCCAATAGCCCCGCGCCTCGGGAAGTACTGGTCGTTCCGGACCGATATCGATCTGCTCGCGCCAGTCGACCAGGCCGTTCGTCAGCTCACCGCCCAGCCGTGAGTAGCCGCGGAACTGCGGACTTCTCAACTGACTGATTCGGTTCTTCTCGTGCACCGGCAGGGCGAAGAACCTCCTGGCCAGGGCCAGGATGGTCGTGATCTGAGCGTCGGGAACTCCGTGTCCGGTCAAGTAGAAGAAACCGAACGTGTGTGCCGCCTCCCGCAACGCAACGCGGAAACGCTCCGGGTCGGTGTCAGCGTCAGTCAGGTCGAGCACGGGCAACATGTCATCGACCCTGCACCATGGCGAACGTCTCGCCAAACCGCGTCAACGAGTCCTTCACGGGTGTGAAGAATCGGCACACAGTTTCGGCATCGATGAAGTGCCGGCCTTCGGCCGCTTACCGTGAACAGACCGAATCAGAGTTGTCGACTGTGGGGTGGGGATGGCCGAGGAACCGCAGATGCCGGCGCCCGGCGGGGCGCCGCATGAGCCACTGCGGCGCCAGCTGGGTGTCTTGGACGCGGTGCTGATCGGTCTGGGCTCCATGATGGGGGCGGGGATATTTGTGGCGGTGGCCCCGGCGGCGCGGGCGGCGGGCGGGGCGCTGCTGGTCGGCTTGGCGATCGCGGCGGTGATCGCCTACTGCAATGCGACCTCGTCGGCGCGGTTGGCGGCGCTGTACCCGGCCTCCGGTGGCACCTACGTGTACGGGCGTGAGCGGCTGGGGCCGCTATGGGGGTACCTGGCGGGTTGGGGCTTCGTGGTCGGCAAAACCGCGTCGTGCGCGGCGATGGCGTTGACGGTCGGGGTCTATGCCTGGCCGGCGCATCCGCACGCGGTGGCGGTGGGCGCCGTGGTGGTGCTGACGGCGGTGAACCTGACCGGTGTGCAGAAGTCGGCGTGGCTGACCCGGGTGATCGTGGCGGTGGTGCTGGCCGTACTGGCCGCGGTGATCGTGACCGCGTTCGTCGGCGGCCCCGCGTCGCTCCCGGCGACACCGGTGCCCTCGGCGCCGCTGGGTTCGGTGCTCCAGGCCGCGGGACTGCTGTTCTTCGCGTTCGCCGGCTACGCGCGCATCGCCACACTCGGTGAGGAGGTTCGCGATCCGGCCCGCACCATTCCCCGGGCCATCCCGATCGCTCTGGGGGTGGCCCTGGTGTTCTACGCGCTGATAGCGGTGGCGGCGCTGAATGTCCTTGGCCCGCAGCGCCTTGCCGAATCACCGGCACCATTGGCGCAGCTCGTGACCGACGCGGGCGCGCAGTGGTTGGCGCCGGTGGTTCGGGTTGGGGCGGTGGTGGCGGCGACGGGATCGCTGCTGGCGCTGATCTTGGGGGTCTCGCGCACGACGCTGGCGATGGCGCGGGACCGGTATCTGCCCGAAGCGCTGGCTGCGGTGCATCCCCGGTTCGGGGTGCCGTACCGAGCCGAGCTGGCGGTGGGGGCAGTGGTCGCGGTCCTGGCCGCCGCCACCGATATCCGCGGCGCGATCGGGTTCTCGTCGTTCGCAGTGCTGGTCTATTACGCGGTGGCGAATGCTTCCGCCTTGACCTTGTCGGCCCGCGAAGGCCGTCCGCTGCGGCTGATTCCGCTCGTCGGGCTGGCGGGATGCCTCATCGTTGCGTGCGCCATGCCGCGGGCCTCGGTTCTGGCCGGGCTGGCGGTCTTCGCGCTCGGGATCGCCGTCTACGGTGTGCACCGATATGCCGCGGCGACAAGGCACCCCTGAAGCGTCACACCACAAACGGGGCAATCAATGTCATCGCTCCCAACACGGTGAAACCGATGAAAAATGCCACCAGGGTGAATCCCATGACCTGGCGCACATGCAGCTTGGCGATCGCCAGCAACGGCAGCAGCCAGAACGGCTGGATCATGTTCGTCACACCCTCGCCGACGGCGACGGCCATGGAGACCAGTCCCAGATAGCCGGGGGAGTGCTGGCCGATCGCCAGCGCGGAGTCGACGGCGATCGGCCCCTGCACCGCCCAGTGGCCGCCGCCGGACGGCACGAACAGGCTGATGATCACCGACCCGACGAAGGTCAGAAACGGCAACGTGTACGCGGTCGCGCCGTTCACCAGGGTCTGGGCCAGCAGGGTCTGCAGTGGCTTGGCGCCTTCGGCGCCCTGATAGGCCAACAGCCCGACCAGACCGCCGTACAGCGGATATTGCAGCAGCAGAGGCCCGGAGACCCGCGCCGCACCGGTGAACGCCCGGATGAACCGGATCGGGGTGCGGTGCAGCAGGGCGCTGGTGACGGTGAACAGCATGATCATCGAGGAGACGTTGAGCACAAAGCCGCTGGCGGCGAAATAGGTGATGCCCGCGGCGAAGAGCACGACGTTGAGCACCCACAGGTTTTCCAGCCTTTCGGCGAACGTCCGGTTGCCCGGGTGCTCGACGGTGTCCTGGTCGTCGAACACCCCGGGATCGGGAGCAAGGCTTTCGGAGGGCTCCATGCGCCACACCGCGACCGCGAGCACGGCCAGCACCACGATCGCCGACAGCCAGCTGTACGGCTGGAAGATGGTCTGGCTCAACGGCACAGTGAATCCGGCGATCCTGTGGATCACGTTGATGGGGCTGCCGGGATCGGTGTTGGCCAGCGCGATCGACGACGAGAGCCCTTGCGTCCAGACGATGAACCCGGTGAACGCCGCGGCGACCAAATAGCCGAAATGCGAGTCGGGGAAGCGGCGTGCCACCTGGCGGGCGATCAGCGCGCCGGAGACCAGGCCCAGACCCCAGTTCAGCAGGGATAGAACGGCGCTGACGGCAAAGCAGAGCAAGGCCGCCTGGGCTTGGGTGCGTGGCCTTTCCGCGATGGCCGCGATGGACCGCTTCAGTGCGGGCGCTTCGGCCAGCGTGTAACCCGTCACCAGGATCAGCACCATCTGGAAGGCGAACGTGAAAATGTTGTCCGGCCCCCACACGCCGGCGTACCAGGCCTGCAGCATGCCGCTGGCCGAGGCGCCATCGACCAGCGTTGCGACCAGGCCCGCAACGATGAGCGTAAGTATCACCGCAAACAGATACGGATCAGGCATCAGGCGCTCCACGTAGCGGACACTGAGCCCGGTCAGCGACTGCATGACGCTGCGACGTCTCGTAGTCGGTGCGGTCATCGCGCCAACCTCTCGTCTGAACTGCGCGCGCAGCGGTCCCGCGCGCGTTGTCACGATAGATGCCGCAATGGCTCGGGCCGGTGTTTTAGCGCATCGTGGCGTGCAGGGCGTCGGTCATCGCATCGATGGCGGCCTCGCGCTCCAACGGCCAGCCGTCGACCAGCCACAGATGCATGAAGGAGTCGACCATGGTGTACATCATCGCGATGGCCAGCCGCAGTTTGGCCTCGGTGGCGCCGGGCATGACGCCGGCCTCGGCCCACTCGACGACGTTGGCCTCCATCGTGTCTCGGTGCGCCGCGGCGAATTCCGGGTCGGCCGCCCGCGCCTGATGCAGGGCCATGTAGAGCTGCGGCGTGCGGGTATAGAAGTCGACCAGCTTCTCAAAGAACGCCCTGATCGACGGCCGGCCGGATGCGCCGCCGCGCGGGGCGTCCTGCTGGGCCCAAACGGTCATCGCGGTGCTGCGCAGCTCGCGCAGCACCGCGGCTTTGGAGTCGAAATGGAGATAGAAGGTCGCCCGGCCGATGCCGGCCCGGCGCACGATGTCGTCGATGGTGACCGCGACGTAGCCGCGCTCGGCGAAGGCCTGAAGTGCCGCGGCCATGATGTGGTCGCGGGTCATGATGCGTTGCCGGTCGCGCATCGTCAATCGCGCAGGGGCCGGGGCGGTTCCGGCAGCCGATGCCGGTCCGGTCATTGCAGGATCACCCCCTGGAGCGCCCCGGCGCAGCGCCAGGCGTGCAGCATCGCGAAGAAGTCGACGGGCTTGCCGCCGAAGTTGGTCGAGAGCATTCCGTGCGGATTCTCCCGATCGCCCTCGGAGCTCAGATAACTCGGCGTGCACTCGGCGTAGAAGGCCTTGGGCTTTTCCGACGCTTCCTCCATGGCGGCCAGCCACTGGTCCTCGGCGGCCTTGGTGGCCTCGATGGTGTGTGCGCCCCGCTGCACGAATGTGGTGACCAGGTAGGCGAAGTGCCGGGCGCGTTCTTCGGCGGTGTGGG
>NZ_JRMK01000057.1:0-25371 GCF_000972925.1 Mycobacterium sp. UM_Kg1
CGCCGCACCGGTCGTGCGCCATATCGACCGCACCGCACTGGGCGAGGACCGGGTCGTCGGCGGTGATCTCGACGACCCGGTCCTCGCCCAGTGCGGTGCGGTCGATATGGCGCACGACCGGTGCGGCGGCGTCCGATCCGCCCGAGACGAGCAGGGTGGCTTCGGCCAGTCCGTACACCGGTAGGAACGCCTCCGGTCGGAATCCGGCCGGGGCGAATGCCTCGGCGAAGGCGCGCAGGGTGCTGGCCTGTACCGGTTCGGCGCCGTTCATCGCCGTCGACCACTGCGACAGGTCCAGGGCGGCGCGCTCTGGCGCGGAGCTGCGCTCGACACAGAGTTGGTAGGCGAAGTTCGGTGCGGTGGCGGTGGTGGCGCGGTACCGGGACATGGCTTCCAGCCAGCGCATCGGGCGGGTGATGAAGCCCGCCGGCGACATCAGCACCGTCTTGCCCCCGACGAACACGCTCTGCAGGATGCCGCCGATCAAGCCCATGTCGTGGTGTTGCGGCAGCCAGCACACCGCGATCTTCTGGTCGTCGCCGTCCCATGCCTCATGGATCGCAACCAGGTTCGCCAGCAGGTTGCCGTGCGTCAGGACGACACCCTTGGGCGCCCTGGTGGAACCCGAGGTGTATTGCAGTGTGGCGGTGGTGTTGCCGTCGACGTCGGGCGGTACCCAGCTGTCCGGGTCCGCACCGGGGTCGTCGGGGGCCAGCCACAGCGGCGGCCGCTTGGTCATGCCGTCGACCTTCGCCCTGAGCTTGTCGCGCGTCGCGGAGTCCGCAAGGGCGTAACCGGCCCGCGCATCGGGGGCGATCAGGGCCAACCGCCCGAGCCGATCCTGCACCGGCACCGCAACCGCGCCGGCATACAGGCAGCCGAAGTAGGCCGCGACGCTGTCCAGACCCGGCCGGCAGACGACCAGCACACGACGGCCCGCCGCGCCCTGTTGTTGCAGACTCGCCGCGATCGCCCGTGCGCTGCGGTCGAGTTCGGCATAGGTGAGCGCGCCGTGTTCGGCTGTGCCGTCCGGGTCGAACACGAACGCGACCTTGTCCCGGTAGCGGTCTGCCTGCTGACGTAGCAGTTCCACGAGGGTGCGTGCGGTGGTCGCAGGGTGCTGTGGCATGTCGTCCCCTAACCCTTCGGTTCCCGGCCGACCTGCGCCGCGGATGGTGGCTGGCGCGGATGCTCAACATAACCGCTGCGCCGCCGCCGCAGAGCCGGGTTGGCCGCAAGGGGCCGGCGGTCAGGGCAACGGGCGTTAGCACAACTGTGGGCACTCTGACAGCAAGCTGCCAGGAAAACTCTCAGATTTGTGTCTTGTATCACAGCAAAAATATAACTAACGTGAGCGTCAAGCTCAGTTGCTTTCAGGTGGCAGGGCACTTCGACAGTGAGGAGTACTCACATGAATCCTGTATTACGTCCCTTTGTGACCGCCGGAATCGCGGTGGTCGGCGCGGGCATGATCACGGTCACCCCGGTGGTCGCGCCGTTGCCCGAAGTCCACGGCGTGGGCGATATCGCCCTGACCGCCGGGCTGGACTTCACCGGTGCGTGGAGCGATGCGTTCAGCACCGCACAGACCAACGTCTCGGACCTGCGGGAGGCGTTGCAGGACGCCAACAGTGCCCTAAGTGAGGCGCTCGAGAACGCCGACCTGCAAAATCTGGACTTGGAGCAGCTGGGCGCGGCGCTGACGTTCCTCGCCGGCGACCAGAAGGGCTTCCTCAACCCGCTTGCTCAATTCACCACCAGTCTGCCCTCGGGCGAAGGCGGGATCGGGGATCCCGGCTTCGCCCTCGGCAACTTCCTGCTCTACGGCCTGCTCACCAACCAAGGGGAAGCCTTGGCTCCCGGGCTCATTCCGCCAATCCCCGACCCGATCCCGGAGATCATCCAAGTCCTGGCCTCGCCGCTGTCTGGCCTGCTGATCGGCGCCCTGGGGCCGTACCTGTCGCCGTTGGTGGAGCTGGTCAACAGCATCGAAGCCATCAGCGCCAATCTCGGCGGCGAGGACCCGGACGCGATGGCGGCGCTGCAGGAACTGATCAACATCCCGGCGAACATGTTCAACGGCTGGCTCAACGGCGCAACGCTCAACCTGGACTTCCTGGTCCCGACGATCAGCGAAGCCGGCCTGCTGCCGGAGGGCGCGGACATATCCGGACTGAGCTTCACCTTCGGCGGGCTGCTGTCCCCGGGAGAGGTCGGCGGCAACTTTGAGGCTCTGCTCGGGTCCGAAATTCCTCCGCCGGTCTTCGGTGGCGGCTCGATCCTCAACGGGCTGGGTATCACCATTTCGGTGACCGATCCCCTCGAACTCGACCTGCCGTTCGGTCAGGGGCAGGGAGTCGGGTATTTGGGCGCGCTGGCCGGATTGGGGCAGGCGCTCGCGCTGCTGCTCTCCGGCGAGCTGGACTTCGACGGGCCTCCGCCGGAGGTTGTCCCGGATGTCGGCGTGGCTACCGACTTCGACTTCGGCGACCTGTGGGCAGACCTGTTCGGCGGTGCGTAGCAGCGATCGCCCGGCGCGGATCGTCCCTGCACGCTCGGCTTGGGCATGCAGCCGCGACGGCACTGACCAGCGCGATTGCTCGGCAGGCGCTGCCCGTGCACTACCCTGAACAGCTATGTGCGGAATCGTCGGCTACGTCGGGCAGCGGCCTGCTCGTGACGTCGTCGTCGAGGCCCTGCGCCGGATGGAGTACCGCGGCTACGACTCCGCGGGTATCGCCGTCGTCGACGGCGTGGGGCAGCTGACCGTCCGGCGGCGCGCCGGACGGCTCGCCAACCTGGAAGCCGAACTGGCTGCCACCGATCCGGCGCTGCTGGCCGGGGGCACCGGTCTGGGCCACACGCGCTGGGCCACCCATGGTCGGCCCACCGACCAGAACGCCCACCCGCATTGCGACACAGCGGGGGAGTTCGCGGTGGTGCACAACGGCATCATCGAGAACTTCGCCGTGCTGCGCGACGAGCTCGAACGTGCCGGCGTCGAGTTCAGCAGCGAGACCGACAGCGAGGTGACCGTCCACCTGCTGGCGCGGGCATACCGGCAGGGCGAGACCGCCGGTGACTTCGTGGCCTCGGCCCTGGCGGTGCTGCGCCGCCTTGAGGGCCACTTCACCGTGGTGTTCGCCCATGCCGACGATCCGGGAACGATCGTGGCCGCGCGTCGGTCCACCCCGCTGGTGGTCGGCATCGGTGACGGCGAGATGTTCCTGGGCTCAGATGTGGCCGCGTTCATCCCGTTCACCCGGGACGCGGTCGAGCTGGGCCAGGACCAGGCGGTGGTCATCACCGCCGACGGCTACCGCATCACCGACTTCCGCGGCACCGATGACACTGCCGCCGCCCGCCACTTCCACATCGACTGGGATCTGTCGGCCGCCGAGAAGGGCGGCTATGAGTACTTCATGCTCAAGGAGATCGCCGAACAACCCACCGCGGTGGCCGAAACCCTGCTGGGGCACTTCGAGGACGGCCGGATCGTGCTCGACGAGCAGCGCTTGAGCGACCAGGAGCTGCGCGAGATCGACAAGGTGTTCGTGGTGGCCTGCGGCACCGCCTACCACTCCGGCCTGCTGGCCAAGTACGCGATCGAGCACTGGACCCGCCTGCCGGTAGAGGTCGAATTGGCCAGTGAGTTCCGCTACCGCGACCCGGTGCTGGACCGCAGCACCCTGGTGGTGGCGATCAGCCAGTCCGGCGAGACGGCCGACACCTTGGAGGCGGTACGGCACGCCAAGGAGCAGAAGGCCAAGGTGCTCGCGGTGTGCAACACCAACGGCTCGCAGATCCCGCGCGAGTGCGACGCGGTGCTCTACACCCGTGCCGGGCCGGAGATCGGTGTCGCCTCCACCAAGACGTTCCTGGCGCAGATCACCGCCAACTACCTGGTCGGCCTGGCGCTGGCGCAGGCCCGGGGCACCAAGTACCCCGACGAGGTCGAGCACGAGTACCGGCAGCTGGAATCCATGCCCGAGCTGGTGTCGCACGTGCTGGACGGCATCGAGTCGGTGGCCGAGCTGGCCCGGCAGTTCGCCCGGTCGCCCGCGGTGCTGTTTCTGGGGCGCCACGTCGGTTACCCGGTGGCCCTCGAAGGCGCGCTCAAGCTCAAGGAATTGGCCTACATGCACGCCGAGGGTTTCGCCGCCGGCGAGCTCAAGCACGGTCCGATCGCGCTGATCGAGGACGACCTGCCGGTGATCATTGTGATGCCCTCGCCCAAGAACGCGGCAATGCTGCATTCCAAACTGCTCTCCAACATTCGGGAGATCCAGGCTCGCGGCGCCATCACCATCGTGATCGCCGAGGAGGGCGACGAGACGGTGCGCCCCTACGCCGACCACCTCATCGAGATCCCCGCGGTGTCAACGCTTTACCAGCCGCTGCTGTCCACCATCCCGCTGCAGGTTTTCGCTGCCGGGGTGGCGCAGGCCCGCGGCTACGATGTGGACAAACCGCGCAATCTGGCCAAATCGGTCACCGTCGAGTAGCGGGAGTTGCAGTGCGACGATTGTTGGTAGTGGCGTGCGCCGCGATGACGGTGTTCGCTCCGGTGACGAATGCCGTTGCGGCCAATGAGGTTCCCGACCTGAACCCGCTGTTCGACGACAGCGGTCCGCTTCCTGCCACGGTTACCGACCTCACCGGTATCCCGGACTTGGCGTTCACCACCGTGTCCGGCCTTGCCTGCCGCAAGAGCCGCGGCAAGGTGACGCACAGTGTGGCCTGTGCGGGAAATCTGGTCGGGACACCGCCGGGGACCCGCAGTGTGACTCTTGGCACGGTTCACGCCGAGGGCAACGGCCCGGCGCAGTTCCTGCCGATGGCACCGGCGGGACTGCTCGGAAACCCGGAGAAGGTTCCGTCGATCATGCTGGCGCCCGGCCACAAGATCGTGTTCTGGGATTTCTCGCCCACCGAATCGCTGGTCTGCGGGGCTCCACTGGGCACCGAGGTGGCCTGCGTGCTCAAGGCCGCACGCGAGAGCGGCGCCAAGGCCGGCGACCCCGCCGTCACCCACGGCTTCGTCATCGCCGCCCCGCACAGCGAAGTCTTCTAGTACGCCGGCGTTTGCCGGCCGGTTCGCAAACGTAGTGCGCTCCGTCGGCCGGTGTCGGCCGGTGCGGCGAAAACTGTGGCGGGACGTGTTGGGGTGATGAGACGATGCAGCCGTCGTCTTCGACCCCTGACCATTTCGAGTGAGGAGCCGCTTTGTCCAACGGCAATTCGGTTGTGCACGTCAATCGGGCCAGGCTGCTGCTGATGATCGGCATGGCGGTGTTCTTCGTCGCCTCCTACGTCGTCACGGTGGCGCTGTACGAGCGCGCGGGGTGCGGATGCCCGCGTCATCTCACCGAAGGACTGGCGTCCGCCGACGGAACCACCGTGATCATCGACATCGAGGATCTGCAGACCGTAAAGGGCACGCTGACCGGCAAAGTCACCATCACCCCGGGACCGTCGCTGCTCGACCCGAACACCCACGGACTCACCGAAGACCTCAGCATCGCGGTGCACTCCGCGGTCACCCCGACCAAGCGCAGCTGGACCAAGGGGACGGTGCCCGGCGAGTTCCCGGTCCCGTTGACCATCTCCGGTAACTCGGCGAAATGGCCGTTCGACCATTACAAGACGGGACCCATCACCGTCGATGTCATGCGCGGGGATGCCACGATGCCCGAACGCATGTCGGTGACGTTTGTCGACCACATCGCCGGCTGGAAGAACGAGATCGCCAGCGACCGTGACACCGGCCCATACCGGGTGGCCCTGCACCGGTCTCCGAGCACGGTGGCCTTCGGCGCCGTCATCGTCGGCGTCCTGGTTGCTCTGGCCGTGGTCGCGGTCGTGGTGGCGGTGCTGACGTTCCTGGGCTGGCGAAAGTTTCAGCCGCCGATGACCACGTGGTACGCAGCCATGCTTTTCGCGGTGGTTCCGCTGCGCAATGCGTTGCCCGACGCGCCGCCGATCGGATCCTGGATCGACGTCACGATCACGCTGTGGGTGATCGTGGCGCTGGTGATGTCGATGCTGCTGTTCATCTATTGCTGGTGGCGTGATCTCAACCCCGACGCGACTCCGGCCGCGCCGGCACCCGTGGCCGCCGGTCGATAACTGCGCGGTGCCGCGCTCGTCGTGACGCCCGGCTCAGCCCGGCCGGTGCGTGATGACGAACTGGGACCAGTCCGGCTCGCGCACCGCCGCCCAGTACTCGTCGAGCCGCCACGGGCTCACCGTGTGGATCTCACCGTCGGCGTTCTTGAAGTAGGAATGTTTGACCGCCGGATGCGCCCACACGGTCTGGGCGATCGCGGCCTGGGTGGCGCGGTGCCACTCGGCGGCCGCCCGCTCGGTCGGCTCGATGCAGTGCAGCCGCTCGCCGGCGATCTTGGACAGGCAGGCGTCGATGTAATGCATCTGCAACTCGGAGTTGAAGATCAGACTGCCGCCGTGTGCCAGGTGCGCCCCGGGACCGTAGAGCAGAAAGAAATTCGGGAAGCCGGGCACCGTGATGCCAAGGTGCGCATACGGTCTGCTGCCCCACAGGGTGTGCAGATCGGCCCCGTCGCGGCCGGTGACACGCATCGGCCACAGCACCTCGGTGTGCCGAAAACCGGTGGCGTAGATGACGACGTCCGCCTCGTGATGGGCACCGTCTTCGGTCTGGACCCCGCCGGGGGTGATGCGCTGAATCGGAGTCCGGGTGAGCGTGACATTGTCGCGGCGCAGGGTCTTGAGCCAGGTGCCGTCGTCCTGAAGGGTGCGCTTGCCGGTGGCGGGGTAGTCCGGCAGCACCTTGGACAGCAGCTCGTCGTCGTCGCCCACCTGTGCGGTGATCCAGGCGGTGAACATCTGGCGGGCCAGGGCGTTGAGCTCGCTCACCGCGTAGGCCTGGTCGGGATAGTCCGGATCTACCCGGGCAGCCTCCAACCCCTTGTCGGCCCCGGGCCACAGCAGCAGAAAGCGGTACCAGCGTCCGTAGAACGGCAGGGGCTCCAACGCCCAGCGCACCCCGCAGTCGACGGCGTCGTGATACATCGGATTGGGGAACATCCACTGCGCGGTCCGCTGAAACACCGTGAGGTGGGCCACCTTTTCGGCGATCGCGGGCGCGATCTGGAACCCGCTCGCCCCGGCCCCGATCAGCGCCACCCGTTTGCCGGTCAGATCGACGCTGTGGTCCCAGGCCGCGGAGTGAAACGCCGGCCCGCGGAAACCGTCCGCCCCGTCGAGATCGGGCCAGTGCGGCCGGTTGAGCTGGCCGACAGCGGTGATCACCGCCCGCGCGGAGACGGTGGACACCGATCCGTCGCCGGTCCGCGTGGTCAGCGTCCAGGTTCCGCTGTCGTCATCCCAGGCGGCGGCGGTGACCTCGGTGCCCCAGCGAACGTGTTCGCCCAGGCCGTGCTTGGCCACCAGACCGGCGAAGTACGCCTGTAGCTCCGGCTGCTCGGCGAAGTAGTGTCCCCAGTTGTTGTTGGGTTCGAAGCTGTAGCAGTAGAAATGGTTCGCGACGTCCACCCGGGCGCCCGGATAGGTGTTCTCCCACCATGTTCCGCCCGGACCGGCGTTCTTCTCGAAGACGGTGTAGGGGATGCCGGCCTGGGCCAGCCGGATTCCGGCCAGCGCTCCGGATTCACCGCAGCCGATCACCGCCACCGGAAATTCCGCTGCGCGGGCCGGGTCCAGCGTGGCCGGACGGCGCGGGTCAGTCCCGTCGAGGTCGAGTTCTTCGCCCAGCAGTCCCAGGTAGGTGTCCGGGATCGTCTCGCACGCCGCCCAATCCATCATCTCCTTGACCAACTCGGCGGCCAGCGGCGCAGGCTGCGGACAGCCGCTGTCGCGGTAGGCGATGATTGCCGCGAGCGTCTCGGAGCGCGCGCGGGCTTTATCCTCATCGGTCATGAAGCCCTGGATCTCGTTGAGGAAGATCCCGTTCTGTTTGAAGTCGCGGATGAAGCGGGGGTCGCCGGTGATGTGCACGCACGACAGCAACAGGGTGGGCACCGAGACCTGCTCGAGAGCGGCGGCGATTTCGGAGTCGCTGGTGGTGAACGGCTCCCCGGCGTAGCGGTTGCGCACCGACACCCCTTCCTCGCATTCGCTACCAGGGGAAGCGAAATCGAATCGGACGATACGGCAGCTGCAGGGGCTGATCAAGGATGGCGCGGTCGGCTCACCCGGCGGCGTCGACCTGCGGGGCGATCGCGCCCAGGATGTCCTGCGCCGCGTTGGCCGGGATGCTGTCGCCGCAGACGTCGGCCTGGGCGATCACGTTGTTGCGAACGGTCAGGGCGTCCTGGCACGACCACCCGCCGCCGCCCTCACTGATCGCGGTCGTCCTGATCACCTCGCCGGACTCGGTGACCTCGGTGATGGTCCAGAACACCGGCTGCTCATCAGCGCCGTTGGTGACGGTCATGTTGAGGGTCCGGCCGGCGCACCGCTTCCACTTCTCGCTCTGCTTGGTGTAGAAGGCGCGGGCGTTCTCGGCCCGCGGAAAGGTGGCCACCGACACCAGCACGCCGTGCTTGAGGTCGTGGGTGTCGATGTCGGCCGGGCTGTACCAGCGCTGCCAGCGGATCGCGGTCCAGCCGGAGCCCGCGTACACCGGCCCGGAGGCCACCGAGCTGATTCCCTGACAGTCGGCGTCCACCACGGTGATGTCATCCATCGCGTCCCCGCTCACCACGAGACCCAGATCGGGGTCGGCCACAGCCGCGGCGAGAACCTCCTGGCGAGGGAGCAGTCCCTCGATCTTGGCGACCGGCACCGGCGGCCGGTCCGGGGATGCCGCGGCCGCGGTCGAGGTGGCGGTCGGCGTCTTCGGAGTGGGTTTGGCCGTGTGGTGCCGATCGCGTCCGGACAGCACGACGGCGAGCCCCACGCCGATCACTGCGATCACGCAGGCCGTGGCGACCAGCACGGCGGCACGTCCGGGGCGCCGTGGCGGCGGCGGCATCCCGAGGCCCGGCGGCAGCAGCGGCGGCGGGAAAGGACCCCCGCCGGGCGGCGGAAAGGGCCGGTTCATCGGCGCATACGGGTCCTGGCGGTACGGGTCGGGTGACGGACCGTGCGGTTCGCTCATAGATGCCCCCACATCCGCTCGGGGCCGACCGCCGGTGGATGGCCCGATTGTGAAGGTGAGGTTATCAGCGGTCGGGCGGCCTCGTCCCGGCTTGATCGTGCGACGCTGTACGCCGTGGCGAACCTCAGAACGCGGCTGGCCGCGGTGTGGCACTTCGTGCACACGGCGCCGCTGACCTATCTGTGGTTGGCGGCGCTGGGGGTCACCACCGCCATCCAGCACCTGGTGGGCCCGAACCTGCGCACCATGCTCGTCGAGCAGTCCACCAACCTGCATCACCTGGCCACCGATCCGCTGGAGGTGCTGGTCTCGAGTCTGCTGTGGATCGACGGCAAGGACTGGTCGCCGTATCTGGTGCTTTTCAGTCTGTTCCTGGCGCCGGCCGAACACTGGCTGGGGCACCTGCGCTGGCTGATGGTCGGGTTGATCTCCCACGTCGGAGCCACCTACGTCAGCGAGGGTGCGCTGTATGTGTTGATCCATCTGCACCGGGAGTCCGAGCGGCTGACCTACGCCCGTGACATCGGCGTCAGCTATTTCCTGGTGGGCGTCATGGCGGTGCTCACCTACCGCATCCGCCCGCCGTGGCGCTGGGCCTATCTGGCCGCGCTGGCCGTCATCTTCGCCGTTCCCCTGATCATCAACCCGAATTTCACCGCGATCGGCCATGCCGCCGCCCTGCTCATCGGGTTGGCCTGCTATCCGCTGACCCTGCACCATCCGCTGCGACATCACCCGAGCTCCGCCGGCGGCCACTAGCGTGACAGTCGCGACAATCGCGAGGAGGGCGAGGAGGCCGGCATGCGGGACTATTACAGCGTCGAGGCCATTCGCGCCGCGGAGGCGCCGCTGTTGGCGAGCCTGCCCGACGGGGTGCTGATGCGGCGGGCCGCATTCGGCCTGGCCACCGCCATCGCCCGGGAGCTGACGGCGCGCACCGGCGGGGTGGCCGGGCGCAGTCTGTGTGCGGTGGTGGGGTCCGGCGACAACGGCGGCGATGCGCTGTGGGGGGCGACTCTGCTGCGCCGGCGCGGCGCGGCGGCCACCGCCGTCCTGCTGGAACCGGAGCGCGCCCACGCCAAGGGACTCAGGGCGTTTCGTCGTGCCGGCGGCCAGATCGTCGACCGCGTACCGCCCGCGACGGACCTGGTGATCGACGGCGTGGTCGGCATCTCCGGGCGGGGCCCGTTGCGACCGCACGCCGCCGAGGTCTTCGCCGCGGTCGAGCGGGCGAACATTCCGGTGGTGGCCGTCGACATCCCCAGCGGCCTGGACCCACACCCCGGTGCGGCCGACGGTCCCGCCGTGCACGCCGCGCTCACCGTCACCTTCGGCGGTCTCAAGCCGGTGCATGCCCTGGGGCAGTGCGGAAGGGTCGACCTCGTCGATATCGGCCTGGATCTTCCCGCTGCCGACGTGCACGGGTTGACCGCCGCCGACGTCGAGCGGATCTGGCCGGCGCCGGGACCTCGCGACGACAAGTACACCCAGGGTGTCACCGGCATCTTGGCCGGCTCGGCGACCTACCCGGGCGCGGCGATCCTGTGCTCCGGGGCGGCCGTGGCGGCCACCTCCGGAATGGTCCGCTACGCCGGAAGTGCTGCTGCCCAAGTGGTTTCACACTGGCCCGAGGTGGTCGCGGCGCCCAGTCCGGCGGCCGCGGGCCGGGTGCAGGCCTGGGCGGTCGGCCCCGGACTGGGCACCGGCGAACAGGCCGCTGCCGCACTGTGGTTCGCGCTCGGCTCCGATCTGCCGGTGATCGTCGACGCCGATGCGCTGACCATCCTCGCGGCCCACCCGCACCTGGTGGCCGACCGCCGCGCCCCTACCGTGCTGACTCCGCACGCCGGCGAATACGCCCGGCTGGCAGGGCATCCGCCCGGCCCGGACCGGGTCGGCGCGGCCGCCGAACTGGCGAACCGGTTCGGCGCCACCGTGCTGCTCAAGGGCAACGTCACCGTCATCGCCGACCCGTCCGGGCCGGTCTACCTCAACCCGGCCGGCGCCTCCTGGGCCGCCACCGCCGGCTCCGGTGACGTGCTGTCCGGGATGATCGGCGCGCTGCTGGCCTCCGGACTGCCCGCCGCCGAGGCCGCCGCGGCCGCCGCGTTCGTGCACACCCGTGCCGCGGCGGCGTCGGCCGCCGACCCCGGACCCGGCGACACCCCGACGTCGGCGTCGCGCATCCTGGCCCACATCCGCACCGCCCTGGCCCAGCTATAGAGGAGTAGCAGTGACCCATTCCCACCCGTCCGTGCCGGCACACTCCGTCTCGCCGGCCTACACCGGCCGCATGTTCACCGCACCGATCCCGGCGCTGCGACTGCCCGACGACCCGATGGACGCCGAGGCCGCCTACCGGTTCATCCACGACGAGCTGATGCTCGACGGCAGTTCCCGGCTCAATCTGGCCACCTTCGTCACCACCTGGATGGACCCCGAGGCGTCGCGGCTGATGGCGGAGTCGTTCGACAAGAACATGATCGACAAGGACGAATACCCCGCGACGGCGGCCATCGAACAGCGCTGCGTGTCGATGGTCGCCGATCTGTTCCACGCCGAGGACCTGCGCGACGACGATCCCGCCAGTGCGATCGGGGTGTCCACCGTCGGGTCCAGCGAGGCGGTCATGCTGGGCGGGTTGGCGCTGAAGTGGCGTTGGCGCCAGAAGACCAAAGACGGCTGGCGCAACCGCACTCCGAACCTGGTGATGGGCGCCAACGTCCAGGTGGTGTGGGAGAAATTCTGCCGCTACTTCGACGTCGAGCCGCGCTACCTGCCGATGGCGCAGGACCGCTATGTGATCACCCCAGAGCAGGTGGTCGACGCCGTCGACGAGGACACCATCGGGGTGGTGGCCATTCTGGGCACCACCTACACCGGTGAGCTCGAACCCGTCGAGCAGATCTGCGCGGCGCTGGACGCCCTGGCCGCCGGCGGTGGGCCCGACGTACCGGTGCACGTGGACGCGGCCAGCGGCGGGTTCGTCGTGCCGTTCCTGCACCCGACCCTCAAATGGGACTTCCGGTTGCCGCGGGTGGTGTCGATCAACGTCAGCGGCCACAAGTACGGACTGACCTATCCCGGCATCGGCTTCGTGGTGTGGCGGGCCGCCGAACATCTGCCCGAGGAGCTGGTGTTTCGGGTCAACTACCTGGGCGGGGACATGCCGACGTTCACGCTCAACTTCTCCCGGCCCGGAAACCAGGTCGTCGGCCAGTACTACAACTTCCTGCGGCTGGGCCGGGCCGGTTACACCGAGGTGATGCGGACGTTGTCCGACACCGCGCGCTGGCTGTCGCACCGGCTGGCCGCCAGCGAACATTTCGAGGTGATCAGCGACGGCTCGGCGATCCCGGTGGTGAGTTTCCGGCTGGCCGGTGACCGCGGTTACACCGAGTTCGACGTCTCCCACGAGTTGCGGACCTTCGGCTGGCAGGTTCCGGCCTACACCATGCCCGAGGGTGCCGAGGACGTCACGGTGCTGCGGGTGGTGGTCCGGGAGGGCCTGTCCGCCGATCTTGCCCGGGCACTGTTCGACGACATCGCGAAGTCGGTGGCCGCGCTGGACCGCATCAAACCTGCGGGACATTACGACGATCAGCAGCATTTTGCGCACTGATCTGCCGGAACCGGCATGGGGCCGGTGCCCGCTGCCGGGCGCGGGGCAGGGGGTACCCGGCCGGTTCTGGGACAATCGAGGCTGACATGACTGCCGTATCCCGAACGTCGGGTCTGCTCGCCGAAGCGCTGGTGGACCTGGACGCCATCGCCCACAACGTGCGGGTGCTCGCCGAGCACGCCGGCCCCGCCGCGCTGATGGCTGTGGTCAAGGCCGACGCCTACGGCCATGGTGCGGCCCAGGTGGCGCGCGCGGCGCTGGCCGCGGGGGCCGCCGAGCTCGGGGTCGCCACCGTCGACGAGGCCCTGACGTTACGCGCGGCCGGTATCGACGCACCGGTACTGGCCTGGCTGCACGGACCGCACACCGACTTCGCTCCCGCGCTGGCCGCCGATGTTCAGATCGCCGTCTCCTCGGCGCGCCAGCTCGACGAGCTGCTCGAGGCGGTGGCGGCCACCGGGCGCACCGCGACGGTCACCGTCAAGGCGGACACCGGCATGAACCGCAACGGGGTGGGGCTGGCCGACTTCGAGACGCTGGTGAGCGCACTTCGGCGAGCCGTTGCCGAGGACGCCATCCGGGTACGCGGCCTGATGTCGCATCTGGCCTGCGCCGACGAGGCCGCGAGCCCGCTCAACGATATTCAGGCCCAAAGGTTTTCCGAGCTGCTGCGCATCGGCGACGAGCACGGCCTGACCTTCCCGGTCGCGCATCTGGCGAATTCGGCTGCCGCGATGACCCGCCCCGATCTGGCTTACGACATGGTGCGGCCGGGAATAGCCGTTTACGGCCTGAGTCCGATCCCCGAGCGCGGTGACATGGGCTTGATTCCGGCGATGACCCTCAAGTCGACGGTGGTCCTGGTCCGCCCGATCAAGGCCGGGGAAGCCGTCTCCTACGGTCAGACCTGGATCGCCCCGGCCGACACCACCCTGGCGCTGGTGCCCATGGGCTATGCCGACGGGGTGTTTCGTCCGCTGAGCGGGCGATTCGACGTTCTGATCAACGGCAGGCGCCGGCGCAGCGTGGGCCGGGTGTGCATGGATCAGTTCGTCGTCGACCTGGGGCCCGGCCCCGTCGACGTGCGGGAAGGCGACGAGGTCATCCTCTTCGGTTCCGGGGCGCACGGCGAGCCGCTGGCCCAGGACTGGGCCGATGCGCTGGGCAGCATTCACTACGAGGTGGTCAACAGCCCGCGCGGGCGGGTCGTCAGGACGTATCGGGGCGCTGATGTCCGCTAAGCGCAACGGCGCCCGGGCAAGCGGCTGGCTGGCGGGGATGGCAGGACTGGCGGCCGTCGGCACCATCGCCGGGAGCACCATCGTCCGGTCGGTGACCCGACGTACCACCGCCGAGGACGCCTACGCCGCCGAGGACTTCGCAGTCCTGGGCCAAGACCACAGTTCGGTGGTGGTCACCGACGACGGCGTCGAACTGGCGGTGCGTGACGTCGGGCCGCGCAACGCGCCGTTGACGGTGGTGTTCGCGCACGGATTCTGTCTGCGGATGGGGTCCTTCCACTTTCAGCGGGCCCGACTGGCCGCCGAGTGGGGCGATCAGGTGCGCATGGTCTTCTACGACCAGCGCGGCCACGGCGATTCCGCCGATGCGCCACCGGAGACCTACACCGTGCCGCGGCTGGGCCAGGACCTGGAGGCGGTGCTGGCCGCGACCGTGCCGCGCGGCCCGGTGGTGCTGGTCGGGCACTCGATGGGCGGCATGACGGTGTTGGCGCACGCGCGGCAGTTTCCGCAGCGCTACGGCAACCGGATCGTCGGCGCGGCGTTGATCGCCTCAGCCGCCAAGGGGGTTTCCCGGTCTCCGGTAGGCGAGATCCTGCGCAATCCGGCGTTGGAGGCCGTGCAGTTCAGTGTGCGGTATGCGCCGAAACTGGTGCAGCGCGGTCGCGGTGCGGCCCGCAGGGTGATCGCGCCGATCCTGCGGGCCGCCTCTTATGGCACCGATCGGATCAGCCCGAGTGTGGTGGCGTACTCCGAGGAGATGATGCATGCCACCCCGGTTGCCACCATGGTCGGCTTTCTGCACGCCCTGGAGGTGCACGACGAGAGTGCCGCGCTGGCGACGCTGGCCAAGATCCCGACCCTGGTCGCCTGTGGCGATCGTGACCTGCTCACCCCGGCGGGGTACTCGCGGGCGATGGCGGCCACCCTGTGGGATTGTGAGCTGGTGATCGTGCCCGGAGCCGGGCATCTGGTGCAGCTGGAGGAACCCGATGTCATCGATGAGGCGCTGGTGCGACTGGTGGAGCGGGCCACCCCGCGCCGTGTCATGCTGAGCCGCCGGCTGCGCCGCAGGTCGGGCCGCAGTGGCTGAGCGGCAGGAGGCCACCCTGGCCACGCCTGAGGACACCGTCGCGCTGGGGGCACGGCTGGGCGCTGCGCTGCGCGCCGGTGACGTGGTGGTGCTGTCCGGCCCGCTGGGTGCTGGAAAAACCGTGCTGGCCAAGGGAATCGCGGCAGCACTCGACGTCGACGGCCCGGTCACCTCGCCGACGTTCGTGCTGGCCCGCGAGCATCGGGCCCGTCGGCCGGGCAACCCGGCGATGATTCACGTCGACCTGTACCGCCTGCTCGACGAGACGGGCCTGGACCTGCCGGCACAGCTGGACTCCTTGGACCTCGACACCGAACTCGACGACGCCGTGGTGGTGGTGGAGTGGGGCGAGGGTCTGGCCGAGCGGCTCTCCGATCGGCACCTCGACATCCGGCTGGACCGTGCGGCGGACTCCGAGACGCGCACGGCGACGTGGCGGTGGTACCAGGCGTGAGCTCAGCGATTCTGACCATCGACACCTCCACCCCGGCCGTGACCGCGGGCCTGGTGGCGACCGACCGGTGCACGATGCTGGCCGAGCGGGTCACGGTAGACGCCCGCGCCCATGCCGAACGGCTCACCCCCAACGTGCTGGCCGCACTGGCCGACGCCGGTCTGGGAATGGCCGACCTGGCCGCGGTCGTGGTGGGCTGCGGGCCCGGGCCGTTCACCGGCTTGCGGGTCGGGATGGCGAGCGCTGCGGCCTACGGTCACGCGCTGGCGATCCCGGTGTACGGCGTGTGCAGCCTGGACGCGATGGGGGTGCGCACCGGCTCCAGCGCGCTGGTGGTCACCGATGCGCGTCGCCGGGAGGTCTACTGGGCCCGCTATCGCGACGGCATCCGGGTGGCCGGGCCGGACGTGTGCGCCCCCGCCGACGTCGATCCCGCCGATGCGGTTGCGGTCGCCGGCTCGCCCGCGCACGCCGGTCTGTTCGGTCTGCCGACCCTGGACATCGCCTACCCGAGTCCTGCGGGACTGGTTGCCGCGGTAGGGGATTGGGAGAGTCCTCCGGACTCGCTGGTGCCGCTGTACCTGCGCCGCCCAGACGCCAAGCCGTCGGTCGGCGCATCGCCTGCGGCGAGCCTCGCCGAACCGCCGGTGACACTGGGACCCTTGACGGGCGGCGATGCGATGCGCTGCGCCGAGTTGGAGGCCCAACTGTTCGGCGGGGACGACCCGTGGCCGGCGGAGGCGTTCCTCCGGGCGATCGGAACCCGCGACCATCACTACGTCGCCGCCCGGATCGGTGACGCACTGGTGGGCTACGCCGGAATCGCGCGCCTGGGACGCACCCCGCCGTTCGAGTACGAGGTGCACACCATCGGTGTGGACAAGGCGCATCAGGGGCGCGGCATCGGCCGCCGGCTGCTCGCCGACCTGCTGGAGTACGCCGACGGCGGCACCGTGCACCTGGAGGTCCGAACCGACAACGCTGCGGCCATCGCGCTGTACCGCGACGTCGGATTCGCCCAGACCGGAATCCGCAAGCGCTACTACCGCAACGGAGCCGACGCCTACACGATGAGCCGGGGAGCGATCTCGTGACGATAGTGCTGGCCATCGAATCCTCCTGCGACGAAACAGGTGTCGGGATCACCCGGCTGAACTCCGACGGCACGGTGACGCTGTTGGCCGACGAGGTGGCCTCCAGCGTCGCCGAGCACGCCCGGTTCGGCGGGGTGGTGCCCGAGATCGCCTCGCGGGCACATCTGGAGGCACTGGGCCCCACCATGCGGCGGGCGCTGGTGACAGCGGGGGTGGCCAGGCCCGACGTGGTCGCGGCCACCATCGGCCCGGGGCTGGCGGGTGCGCTGCTGGTGGGCGCCGCCGCCGCCAAGGCGTACGCGGCGGCCTGGGGAGTCCCGTTCTACGCCGTCAACCACCTGGGCGGTCACCTGGCCGCCGACGTCTACGCGCACGGCCCCCTACCGGAGTGCGTGAGCCTGCTGGTCTCCGGCGGTCATACCCACCTGTTGCACGTGCGGTCGCTGGGCGAGCCGATCACCGAGCTGGGCAGCACCGTCGACGACGCAGCGGGGGAGGCCTACGACAAGGTGGCCAGACTGCTCGGGCTCGGCTATCCGGGCGGGCGGGCCCTGGACGAGCTGGCTCGCACCGGTGCCCGCGAGGCGGTGTGGTTCCCGCGCGGGATGACCGGCCCCCGCGACGCTCCCTATGTGTTCAGCTTCTCGGGGCTCAAGACGGCGGTGGCGCGCTACATCGAGAAGAACGCCACCGATCCGGCGTTCTCGCCGGCCGATGTGGCGGCCGGATTCCAGGAATCGGTTGCCGACGTACTGACCGCCAAGGCGGTGCGCGCGGCCACCGACGTGGGCGTGGGAACCCTGCTGATCGCCGGCGGAGTGGCCGCCAATTCCCGGCTGCGCGAGCTGGCCGAGCAGCGCTGTGCGGCGGCCGGGTTGACGCTGCGGATCCCGCCGTTGCGGTTGTGCACAGACAACGGGGCGATGATCGCGTCGTTCGCCGCGCACCTGATCGCCGCCGGAGCGGCGCCGTCGCCGCTGGATGTGGCGACCAATCCCGGCCTGCCGGTGGTGGCGGGCCAGATCCGCTGATCGATTCGCAGCGGGGTCTCCTTGAGTGCTAGCACTCTCATGTATAGAGTGCTAGGTGGCAGTCGGTCGGTTTCTCGCTCGGCACCCGCGACGACGACGCGAGGGCTGGCCCGAATGCCGAACACCTTAAGTAAGTACGTTCCGATGGGCTCGGCGTATGCCGGGTCGCATCCAGACAATGTGGAGGGCTCCAATCGTGGCGAGCGTGAACATCAAGCCACTCGAGGACAAGATCCTCGTTCAGGCCAACGAGGCCGAGACCACGACCGCTTCCGGTCTGGTCATTCCGGACACTGCCAAGGAGAAGCCGCAGGAGGGCACCGTCGTCGCCGTCGGTCCCGGCCGGTGGGACGAGAGCGGCAGCAAGCGGATCCCGCTGGACGTCGCCGAGGGCGACGTCGTCGTGTACAGCAAGTACGGCGGCACCGAGATCAAGTACGGCGGCCAGGAGTACCTGATCCTGTCCGCGCGTGACGTGCTGGCCGTCGTAAGCAAGTAGCCACGAAGCAACCACCGTGCCCGCCCCGGAGATCCCCGTAATACGGGTGATGTCCGGGGCGGCACGCGTAGAGAAAAGGGCGCAACACCTATGAGCAAGCAGATTGAGTTCAACGAGGCCGCGCGCCGGGCGATGGAAGCCGGCGTGAACAAGCTCGCCGACGCCGTCCGGGTGACGCTGGGCCCGCGAGGACGCACCGTGGTGCTGGCCAAGTCCTTCGGCGGCCCGACGGTGACCATGGACGGCGTCACCGTGGCCCGGGACGTCGACCTGGAAGACCCGTTCGAGAACCTCGGCGCGCAGCTGGTCAAGTCGGTCGCCACCAAGACCAACGACGTGGCCGGCGACGGCACCACCACCGCCACGGTGCTGGCCCAGGCCATCATCTCCGGCGGCCTGCGCAACGTCGCGGCCGGCGCCAACCCGATTGCGCTGGGCTCCGGCATCGCCAAGGCCGCCGACGCGGTCTCGCAGGCACTGCTGGCCGCCGCCACCCCGGTCTCGGGCAAGGAGTCGATCGCGCAGGTGGCCAACGTGTCCTCGCGCGACGAGGAGATCGGTGAGCTGGTCGGCGAGGCGATGACCAAGGTGGGCAGCGACGGCGTGGTCAGCGTGGAGGAATCCTCGACGCTGTTGACCGAGCTGGAGATCACCGACGGCGTCGGCTTCGACAAGGGCTTCCTGTCGGCGTATTTCGTCACCGACTTCGACGCGCAGGAGGCCGTGCTGGAGGACGCGCTGATCCTGCTGCACCGCGACAAGATCAGCTCGCTGCCGGACCTGCTGCCGCTGCTGGAAAAGGTCGCCGAGGCCGGCAAGCCGCTGCTGATCATCGCCGAAGACGTCGAGGGCGAGCCGCTGTCGACCCTGGTGGTCAACGCGATCCGCAAGACGCTCAAGGCCGTTGCGGTCAAGGCGCCCTACTTCGGCGACCGGCGCAAGGCGTTCCTGGAGGACCTGGCCATCGTCACCGGTGCGCAGGTGATCAACCCCGACGTGGGCCTGACCTTGCGCGACTCCGGCCTGGATGTGCTGGGCAAGGCACGCCGGGTGGTGGTCAGCAAGGACGACACCGTGATCGTCGACGGGGCCGGGACTGCTGAGGCCATCGCCGGGCGGGTCAAGCAGCTGCGCGCCGAGATCGAGGCGACCGATTCCGACTGGGACCGGGAGAAGCTGCAGGAGCGGCTGGCCAAACTGGCCGGTGGCGTCGCCGTGATCAAGGTGGGTGCGGCGACCGAGACCGCGCTCAAAGAGCGCAAGCACCGGGTCGAAGACGCGGTGGCGGCGGCCAAGGCCGCGGTCGAGGAGGGCATCGTCACCGGCGGCGGCGTGGCACTGGTCCAGGCCCGTGCGGCGCTGTCGGAGCTGGCGTCCTCACTTAGCGGCGACGAGAAGCTCGGCGTCGAGGTGTTCGCCGCAGCGCTGACCGCGCCGCTGTACTGGATCGCCACCAACGCCGGTGTCGACGGGGCGGTGGTGACCGGCAAGGTCGCCGAGTTGCCGGCAGGGCAGGGCTTCAACGCCGCCACGCTGTCCTACGGTGACCTGGTCGCCGACGGTGTCATCGACCCCGTCAAGGTGACCCGCTCGGCGGTGCTCAACGCCGCGTCGGTGGCCCGGATGGTGCTGACCACCGAGACCGCGGTGGTGGACAAGCCCGTCGAGGCCGATCCGCATGCCGGACACGGTCACGGGCACGCGCACTAGGTAGTTCGAGACGAAACACCCCCGGCTCATCGCCGGGGGTGTTTCGTTATTTGGTATGGATCGCATCTGGCAGTGGGCGTGGGATCGGTACGCGTCGCGGTACTCGTGGGCAGGCTGGGCGCTCACTCTCCCCCTGGCGCTCCCGGTCTATGTCGCCTGGTCGTTGTGCATTGTTGCTTTCGAGAGGTCTGATCGCTACGCCGCGGCGGCCGCCCTGACCGTGGCCGCGGTGCTCTCGTACCTCTATGTGCTGGTTGCTCCCGGCGGCAGGGATTCCCGCCTCATTGAGCGGTGGGCCGCTGGTGACGACGTTGATCGAGAGAGCGCACTGCGCGCCACCTACCGGTATGGCCGGAAATTGATTGTGCGGGGGATGGTCGTCACCTGTGTTTGGGTGGCGGCTCTGTTCGCCGGTGTCGGGATGATTGCCGGAGCGAGCGGGTCGCGGCTCATCCAGTACGCGATTCTGGGTGCCGTCGTCGGAACTGCCGGCCAGCTGGTCACCGTGCACAGCTACGTCGAATCAATCCTGCGGCCCGCCAGGGCCGCGATCGTCTCGGATGCGGAGATCGGTGATTCCCTGGCTCGCTCTCGCCCGGCGTTCGCCACGTGGACCAATGTGGCCATGCTGGCGGCGGGGTTCGCGTTTGCCGTCGAGGGCGCGATTCTGGGAGCCGTGTTAGACGTGGCAAGGTATGGTCCTGCCCTCGCCATGATGATCGGTGGTGTATCGGTCCTGGCCATCGGGCCGTCGCTGTGGGCCGCGTACTCGCCACTCCTGCAACCCATTCGCGATCTCGCCGCAGGAACTCAGCGTGTTGCGGCCGGTGATTTCAGCCAGCGCCTGCCGGTGGTGCAAGATGACGATCTCGGCGCACTGGCGGCGTCCTTCAACCGTATGCAGGCGGGTCTGACGGAGCGGCAACGCCTTCAGGCCGCGTTCGGAACCTACGTCGACCCGGCCTTGGCGGCGCGGCTGCTCGACCAGGGCGACGACGTCTTCACCGGTGAGCGCCGTGAGGTGACCGTGATGTTCGTCGACATCCGCGACTTCACCCCGTTCGCCGAGGCCAACACGGCTGAGGACACTGTCGCCCGGCTCAATGCCCTGTTCGAGATCGTGGTTCCCGCCGTGGTCGATGCCGGGGGGCACGTCAACAAGTTCCTCGGCGACGGGGCGCTGGCCGTGTTCGGCGCCCCCGACGATCTCGCGAATCACGCTGATGCCGCGGTGGCCGCGGCGGTGCTGATTCACCGCCTGGTGGCTGAGCGGTTCGGCGGTGAGCTTCGGATCGGCATCGGGATCAACACCGGCAAGGTGATCGCCGGAACCATCGGTGGGGGAGCGCATCTCGAGTTCGCGGTGATCGGTGACACCGTCAACGTCGCCGCCCGCGTCGAGCAGCTCACCAAGACCACCGGTGACGCGATCCTCCTCACCCACGAGACCGTGGACGCCCTGGATCCCCGACCGAACGGACTCGCCGACCGGGGATTGCATGCCCTGAAGGGTAAGTCAGCCGAGGTGCAGATCTTCGGACTCGACCCGGCGGGGTAACGATGGCCCGCAACATGATGAGCCGAGTGCGCTTGAGGGTGCCGCGGCCTATATCGAGAAGCGCCCGCCCAGCTGGCCGGCGGCGCAGGCGTCCACGACATCATCCCGGCCGGCGGGGCACAGTCGGCCGCATTGCAGGACAGCTACCGCCCGTAGGGTCCGAATCGGCTGAGGCAGGGTTCGAACACGTCGATCCACCCGGCACCCGGGCAGTACTGCTCGACTAAGTGCGGGCCGTCGCCGTCGGGCACCAGCCGACACTGCCGCACCGACGGCATGATGCAGTCGGATCCGTAACCCGGCCCTGCCCAAGCAGGCGGCACGAAGACCGCCACGCCGATACCGATCCCCGCGAGGATGGCGGCCACCTTCACGGCAGGGTCGCCGGTCTGCCGCTGCAGGGGTCCATCAGTTGCCGTTCTCCTTCGTGCCGGTTTTCATTGCTTACGGCGGGGATTAAACCGGGCCGCACCGACAGCACGTCGGTCTCGGCCACCGGCATCGGACGGTTCGGACCAAAAACCCCGGTCCTCGTCGGGCCGGGCGGTGTTCTGCTCGAGTGCTGACCTGCTCTGATCCCATCGGGCCAACCGGCGCGGGGTGCGGATCTTCTCCCCGACGGTGACTGCGACGACGGTCCGCCGACGCGTGCCTTGACGCCCGCCCCGGCGAGGCGCAGTGTGATATCCGTCACAAGACCACTGGCTGAAGGCGGCAGGCTCATGACCACCAGGGATAAGTACACGACGGTGCCCGAACCGTACTCATGGCAGGTCGCCAGTGCCGGCGACGCCTGTTTCACGTGGGAATACGACGAGGGGCGGTCGCGGCTCCTGTCGCTGTACCAAAAGGGCAAGGACAAGCAGTGGGACGCCCAGTCGCGCATCGACTGGAACCAAGACGTCGACCCGATGAATCCGCTCGGGTTGCCTGACGACTTCCATCCGCTGTTCGGCAGCCCGATGTGGGACGCCGCGGACGAGGCGCGTCGCGCCGAGATGCGTCAGCACCATCAGTCCTGGCAGTTCTCGCAGTTTCTGCACGGCGAGCAGGGCGCGATGGTGTGCGCGGCCAAGATCGTCGAGGTCGTTCCGGACTTGGATGCGAAGTTCTACGCGGCCACCCAAACCATGGACGAGGCCCGGCACGTCGAGGCCTTCTCCCGGTTCCTGCAGGACAAGGCCGAGATGGTCTACCCGATCAACACGCACCTGACCGCCCTGCTGGAGGACACGTTGCGTGATTCACGGTGGGACATGCCCTATCTGGGCATGCAAGTCCTCATCGAGGGGCTTGCGCTGGCCGCGTTCGGCGTGCTGCGTGACGTCTCGGCGGAGGGTTCGCTGGCCAAGCAGATATTGGCCTACGTCATGCAGGATGAGGCAAGACACGTCGCATTCGGTCGAATCTCCTTGAAGGACTACTACTCTGCTCTCACCGAGGCAGAACGCGACGAGCGCGAAGAGTTCGTGGTGGACGCGTGCTATCTGATGCGCGACCGGTTCCGAGGTGAAGAGGTGTTCGAAACCCTGGGCTTGAACGTCAAGGAGTGCGCCGAGTGGGTCGACGCGTCGCCGCTGATGATCCAGTTCCGCTCACATCTGTTCAGCCGGATCGTGCCGATCGTCAAGGACATCGGGTTGTGGGGACCCAAGGTGCGCACGGCTTTCCGGGACATGGGTGTGCTCGACATGGCCGGATTCGACATCGACGCGCTGATGAAGGCCGACGAGGACCAGGCCGAATCCCTCGACAGGGTGCATGCCGAAATGGCCGAGCGCGCTGTCGAGGTCAACGAGGTGATCGCCGCGGGCGGCGGCTGACTTAGTGTCCTGAACTGGCCAGCAGGCCGGTCGAGGCGAACTTCAGGCCGGCGCGCAGCTCGTCGAGCGAGATGGGGTCGTCGGACTCGATGTAGCGCATTGTGGTCGCCACGGCCATGTTGAAGAACAACCAGGCCAGCGCGCTCGGGCTCAGTTCGCCGCGGTACTGGCTGCGGTAGTGGCTCATGTGCAGGGTGGTCATCGCCAGCAGGGTGGCGTTGAGCCCGGAGACGTTCCCGAAGGCCCGCAGGTTGTCGGGCCGCTGGGCCAGATAGCGGATCAGTCGGCGGTTGGCGATCGTGTAGTCGATGAGGATGTCGATCGACGCCTCCATCGCCGCGGCCGGCCGGTCCAGGGTGATCGCCCGGAGCATGCCCTCGATCGCGGGCGCCTGTTCGGCGGCCAGCCGCTCCACCGCGGCATCGATGATCTGCTCCTTGTTCGCGAAGTACTGGTAGATCGAGCCCTTGCTGATATCGGCCGTCTCGGCGATCAGGTTGGTGGTGATCTCCTCGGGCGGAAGACGGTGCAGCAGGGCGGTCGCCGACGCCACTATTTTTGCGACCATCTCACGGGAGCGCGCCTGCTGCGGCGATTTGCGACGCTTTGAACTGGGATTACTTGGGTTCACCAAAGTTCCTAACGCGACTTGTATGCGACCGTATGTACACATTAGCGTCGGCGCGCCAGCACTTCGACGACAGGGATGACAGGGGATGCCGATGACCTCCACGCCCGATCTCCAGGCCGACCGGCCGGCCGCCGAGCTCGAGGAGTGCGCGGAGATCGAGCTGGTTCCGCCGGATTCGCTGGCCGCCGAGCACACCGGTCGCTGGACCTACCTGATCCTGGAGGGCGCGGCGTTCATGATGCAGGCCATGCATCCGATCATCGCCGAGGTCACCGGCCGCTATTCGGCGGCCTTCCACGGCGATTCGGCCGGCCGGGCGATCCGGTCGCTCGACTCGGTGTTGCGCTGGACCTACGGCGGAACGGAGGCCAGGGCCGAAGGGGACCGGGTCCGGGCGCTGCACAAGCCGATCACCATGAAAAGCGCCGAAACCGGCAAGCAGATCAGCGCCTTGAACCCGCAGGCCTATCAGTGGGTGATCGCCACCGCTTACATCATCAACGCCCAGGCGGGCCGCTTATTGATCGGCCGCGAGTTCACCGACGCCGAAAAGGATGAACTGCTGCGCGACAACCGCAGGTTGGCCCGGCTGCTACACGTGCCAATGCAGGGTTACCCCGAGTCGCAGCGGGAAATGGCCGATTACTTCGAGCGCATGGTCGACACATTGCGCGGTACGCCCGAGGCGCTGCGCCTGCTCGCCGACCTGCAGGCCGGTACCACCCAGCTGCCCCCGACGGTGCCGAAATTGATGGCGCCGCTGATTCGGACCGCACTGCGGCCCGTGATGCGGTTCAACTACCTGTCGGTGGTCGGGCTGCTGGACCCACGGCTGCGCGTGAAGCTCGGTGTCGGCTGGAGCCCGGCAGAAGAGCGCAAACTCACCCGTATCTACACCGTCATTCGGATCGCCTACCGCGTGCTGCCCGACCGGCTCACCTACTTCCCCCTGGCCTATCACGCCCGCAAACACCACCAGTGCCTGGAGAAGATGAAGCAGCGCCAGGAGAAGTCCTTCGCCTACCGCCTGCCCGAGGCCGCCGAGTAACTCCGCGAACACCGCTCAAGACGTCGCGGACAGCTCCCGCGGCACATCTTTGTTAACGCCGCACCCGGGGCGGCGAATGCATTGCATTGACTATCAATTCATTTTTTGGCCCGCCCGGACACACTCATGTGACCGGTGATTAGCCGCCGACGAAATGGGGTATCAATCCACCGCGGCGCCGACGACGGCGGCGCTCAGGGTGTTGAAAAGGAGATCACCATGGACGCAATGGCGGCCACCGAATTCCTGGCACGTTCCACAACGTTGACCAGTGTGGGGTGGATCGGCTATATCGTGATCGGCGCTATTGCCGGCTGGATCGCGGGCATCGTGATGAAAACCAAGTATGGCCTGCTCACCGATGTGGTCGTGGGTGTCGTCGGAGCCCTGATCGGGGGATTCCTGCTCAGCTTCGTCGTCGACACCGCGAGCGGCGGCTGGTGGTTCACCTTGTTCACCGCGGT
>NZ_JRMK01000058.1:0-24587 GCF_000972925.1 Mycobacterium sp. UM_Kg1
CCAGCGCCGCCCGCACCGCCGTTGCCCCCGAACTGGCCATCGCCACCGTCGGTACCGTTGCCACCATTGCCGAACAAGAACGCTGCGTTGCCACCAACGCCGGGGGTGCCGTTGATCGGACCGGACCCCTCGGCAGCGAAGGTATGCATCGGCGCTTGGGTGCCAGCTGCATCAGCTGACCCAGCATTACCGCCGTTACCAAAGAACCACCCAGCGTTACCACCGCTGCCGCCGTAGCCGTAGCCGTTGCCGCCGTCGCCGAACAGCAGTCCGGCATTACCGCCGTCAGGGTTATCGGCTGTACCGTCAGCGCCGTCGCCGATCAGGTACTGCCCCGACATCGAGTTGACGAAGTTGGAAAACAACTGACCATCAGAGCTGTCGATCCAGGTCTCGATCGAGGTGTACAGCGGGACGTAGACGAACTCGCTGAACAAAGCCGTGCCGAAGTCCTGATCGCCCAGGTTGACCAGCAGGGCGTCCCAGTTGTCTTGCAGGAGCAGGGCGTCCCACGCCGCACCGAGAGTGTCGGTGTCGGCCCACGTCGAGGACTCGAACAACGAGGACACCGTATCGATGATCACGTCACCGACCTCGGCGTGCGCTGCGGGCGCCGTGGTCAGCGGCGCCACCCCGAACGCCAGGAAAGCGCTCAACGCCCCGGCCGCCCCGAGCTCACGCCTCCGCATCCCCAACCGACGCGACGAACGACGTTGCCCAGCGTTACACCGACCGGTCATGCACATGCTCCTTTTTGGCAGGGGAGGAACTCCAGGCCAGTGCCCACGACCGGGATTGGAAGAGAAGTCAGACACCCCGAATGGGCTCACGGTTTCATTAAAAATACCTTAAGTCCACATAAACGGCCAGCTTGCCTCGATTCGGCGACGAGTTAACAGCCAGCGCCACTGTTGACGCGGAACGACCCTGCAGCCGTCGAGTCCCATCCCTAGGACCGGCCCGACCAGCGATGCTGGCGAGACCGGTCGCCCAAACGCCGCAGGGCTGCGGACCTTGCACCTCGCCCCGGATCGCCGGACGCTGCGGCGTTCCTCGGCCGTAAAAGGATTAGCTGATCCCTAAGACAATCACCCGCACAGCGTAGGCCCGCGACCTCGTTTTACCTGTTCAGGGCACACCGCTGGCTAGGTCAGGATGGTCAGTTCCTTGGGGAACCGAGTCAGCAGGTCCGGGGGTGTCCCGGCGGGCGCCGAAGGTCCACCGCCGACCACCAGCGTGTCCTCGATGCGGACGCCGCCACGATCGGCCAGATAGACGCCGGGCTCTACGGTCACCACAGCACCGGCAAGCAGTGTCCCGTCGGCCGTCGCATTGATTCCGGGCGCTTCGTGAATTCGCAGCCCCACCCCGTGCCCGAGGCCGTGCCCGAAGGTCTCGGCGTAGCCGGCTTCGCCGATCACCGTCCGTGCGGCCGCATCCACCTCACGCAGTGCCGCACCCGGGCGCAGGGCCTCCCGGCCGGCCCGCTGCGCGGCCTCGACCACCGCGTAGATCTCCCGCTGCCAATCGGCGGGCGGCCCCAGCACGAAGGTGCGGGTCATGTCCGAGTGGTAGCCGGCCACCAGCGCCCCGAAGTCGATCTTGACGAAATCGCCGGCCGCCAGCACCGCGTCGGTGGGACGGTGATGCGGGATCGCCGAATGCGGACCCGCCGCCACGATCGTCTCGAACGACGGCGCGTCGGCACCGTGGTCAAGCATCAAGGCCTCCAGCTCGCGGGCGACGTGGCGCTCCGAACGCCCCGGACGCAGGCCGCCGCGCTCCACCAGGTCTGTCAGGGCCGCGTCGGCCGCCTCACAGGCCAGTCGCAGCAGGGCCACTTCCCCGGCGTCCTTGACCTCCCGCAAGGCCTCCACCGTGTTCGAGGCCCGGACCAGCTCGACGGGCCTTTCGGTGGCGGTCGCCGGCAATGCCGCCGCCAAGGCGTCGAATTGGTCCACGGTCACCACGTGCGCCTCGAAGCCGACCCGGCGGGCCCCGGCCGCCGCGGCTTCGCCGATCAGGTGGCACGCGCCGCTGCGTTCGATGGCGACGTGCAGGTCGGGCGCCTGCCGGGCGGCCTGGGTGCGGTAGCGGCCGTCGGTGGCCAGGACCGATGCCCGATCGTCGGCGTAGACCAGCAGCGCGCCGGCCGAGCCGGTGAATCCGGACAGATAGCGCACGTTGATCAAGTCGGTGACCAGCATCGCGTCCAAGTCCAGGGCTTCGATTGCGGCACTGAGACGCGCCCTGCGGGAGGAATGTGTCACGCGGTGTGACGGTACTCGCTACGCTGTGGCCCCATGAGCAAGTGGTTTCGGCGTGGACTGGTCTTCGCCGCTGTGATGGTCGTGGTCCGCCTCATCCAGGGGGTGTTGATCAATGCCTTCGAAGCGCAGGCGGGTCTGATCAGCCTGGTGCTGATGATCTTGTTCGCGATCGCCGTGTTCGTCTGGGGTCGTTCCGACGGCCGCGAGGACGCCAAGGCCGAAGCCGACCCGGACCGGCGCAGCGACCTGGCGATGACCTGGCTGGGCGCCGGACTGGTGGCCGGGCTGCTCAGTGGATTCGTCTCGTGGGTTATCGGCCAGTTCCACAAGGGGCTCTACATCAGCTCGTTCTTCAACGAGCTGACCAGCTTCGCGGCCTTCACCGCACTGCTGGTGTTCGTGGTGGCGGTGGCCGGCGTGGCGCTCGGCCGTCGTGCCATCGACAAGGAGTACGAGAAGCACCCGGAGCGCCGCCCCGTCCCGGCCGCGCAGGAGCAGAGCCAGCCGACCGACGTGTTCGCCACCGTCGGGGCTCCGGTTGTCGCCGCCGAGGAGACCGACGCCGTATCGGCGCAGACCGCGCCCGAGGCGACGTTGGCCGGCCCCGCATCGGGCTTCACCACCGAGGAGTTCCCGGCCGACGCCGATGCCGAGGCCACCACCGAGTTCCCGGCGATCAAGGACGACGGCGCCGACGCGGCTCAGTCCGACGACTCAGCGGCCGACGACTCCGCCAAGTAGCGCAACGCCAGCAGATAACCGCGCACCCCGAGGCCGACGATCACCCCGTCGGCAACCGGGCTCAGGTAGGAGTGCCGCCGAAAGTCTTCGCGCGCATGCACATTGGAGATGTGCAGTTCGATGAGCGGGGCGCGCAGCTCGGCACAGGCGTCGCGCAGCGCCACCGAGGTGTGCGTCAGTCCGCCGGCATTGAGAATCACCGGTTCGGCGGCGTCGGCCGCGGCGTGAATCCAGTCCAGCAGCTCGGCTTCGCTGTCGCTCTGGCGCACCACGACCTCGACCCCGAGCTCGGCCGCTTCCCGTTCGATCAGCGCCTGCAGGTCCGCATAGCTGGTGCTGCCGTAGACCTCCGGCTCACGCCGGCCCAGCCGCTGCAGGTTGGGGCCGTTGATGACGTTGATCCTGCTCATCGTCGCTCCAATCGGAAGCGCCGCCCCACCTCGTCGTAGGCGGCGGCCAGCAGCATCGGGTCGGGACCTTCCAGCCGGCCAGGCTTGGCCAGGCCGTCCAGTACCACGAACCGCAGCACACCGGCTCGAGTCTTCTTGTCCCCCATCATGTATTCCAGCAGCGCCGGCAGCGCGTCCTCGTAGTAGCTGACCGGCAGTCCCAGCGACAGCAGGATCGAACGATGCCGATCGGCGGTCGCGTCATCCAGGCGTCCGGTGATGCGGGCCAGTTCGGCGGCGAACACCAGTCCGACCGACACCGCGTCGCCGTGGCGCCATTGGTAGTGCTCCAGGGCTTCGATGGCGTGCGCCAAAGTGTGCCCGTAGTTGAGGATTTCGCGTAGGTCCGACTCTTTCTCGTCGGCTGCGACCACCTCAGCCTTGACGGTGATCGCCCGCCGGATCAGCTCGCCGAGCACCTCGCCCGCCGGATCCATCGCCGCGGCGGGATCGGCCTCGATCAGGTCCAGAATCACCGGGTCGGCGATGAAGCCGGCCTTGACGATCTCCGGCATGCCCGCGACGATCTCGCGCTTGGGCAACGTCTCCAGCGTGGCCAAATCGACGACCACAGCGGCGGGCTGGGGAAATGCCCCGACCAGGTTCTTGCCCGCTTCGGTGTTGATGCCGGTCTTCCCGCCGACCGCGGCGTCCACCATCGCCAGCAGCGTGGTGGGCACGTGCACGATCGAAATGCCGCGCAGCCAGGTCGCCGCGGCGAATCCCGCGACATCGGTCGCCGCGCCGCCGCCCAGACTGACCAGTGCGTCGCGGCGGTCCAGGCCGATGCGCCCCAGCACGTCCCAGATGAATCCGAGCACCTGCAGGGACTTACCGTCCTCGGCGTCGGGAATCTCGATGCGGTGCGCCTCGATCCCCTTGTCGGCGAGGTAGGTTCGGATTCCCTCTGCTGTCGCCTCCAGCGTCGGCTGGTGCAGGATCGCGACCTTGTTCCGCCCGGCGAGCAGCCCGGCGAGATCACCGAGCAGGCCTTTGCCGATCACCACCGGGTACGGCCGGTCGGTGGCCACCGTCACGGTGATGGGCTCGGGTATGTCGGTCACTTTCGTCCTCCGGTCTGTCGGGCGGCCAGGGTGGCGGGCGTGGGCGGCGCCCCGGCGGGTGCCGCCGGCGGCGGGGTCGTTCGGCCGGTGGTCGCGCCGGCCTCCAGCCGAGACACGATATAGCGCACGACTGCCCCCGGGTTGCGCCGGTTGGTGTTGACCCGGATCGTCGCGAGCCGCCGGTACAGCGGCACCCGCTGCGACATCAGTTCGCGGTACTTCTCCGCCCGGCCGGGACCGGCGAGCAGCGGCCGGGCCGTGCTGCCCCCGGTGCGCCGGATGCCTTCGGCGGCGCTGATCTCCAGGAATACCACCGGATGTCCGGCCAATGCGTCACGCACTCCGGGTGTGGTCACGGCTCCCCCGCCGAGTGACAACACACCGGGGTGCTCGGCCAGCGCCTCCCGAATCACCTCTTCTTCGATACGGCGGAACTCCGGCTCGCCGTCGGTGGCGAAGATGTCGGCGATGGTCCGCCCGGCGCGGGCTTCGATGGCGGCATCGGTGTCGAGGAACTCCACATCGAGGGCCTTGGCCAGGCGCCGTCCGATGGTGGACTTGCCCGCCCCGGGCAACCCCACCAGAACCGCTCTGGGCGTCACCGCTGCCGCCGATGCAGAACGGAGTGAGCAGAAGAGGGCGGCGTGTGCACGGTGCCTACCCCGATGCCGAATCCTGGTCGGCGACCGGCACCCGCTCGGCCACCGAACGGCGATAGCCCTCGATGTTGCGGCGGGTCTCGGCCAGCGAGTCGCCGCCGAACTTGGCCAACGCGGCACGTGCCACCACCAACGCCACCATGGCTTCTGCCACCACACCGGCGGCCGGTACCGCGCACACGTCCGAGCGCTGGTGGATTGCGACGGCTTCCTCGCCGGTGGCCATGTCCACGGTGGCCAGGGCCCGCGGCACCGTGGAGATCGGCTTCATCGCCGCACGCACCCGCAACGGCAGGCCGTTGGTCATTCCGCCCTCCAGGCCGCCGGCCCGGTTGGTGGAGCGCATCACGCCGTCCGGACCGGGGTACATCTCGTCGTGCGCTGCGCTGCCCCGGCGGCGAGCGGTGGTGAAGCCGTCGCCGATCTCGACGCCCTTGATCGCCTGGATCCCCATGATCGCCGCGGCCAGTTGGCTGTCGAGGCGGTCATCGCCGCTGGTGAAGGAGCCCAGTCCGATCGGCAGGCCGGACACCACCACCTCGACCACGCCGCCCAGGGTGTCGCCGCCGGCCTTGGCCGCCTCGATCTCGGCGATCATGGACGCTTCGGCCTGCCCGCAGAACGCGCGCACCGGGCTGGCGTCGATGGCGGCCAGGTCCGCCGGTTGCGGCACCGGACCGTCGTAGGGTTCCGAGGCGCCGATCGAGATCACGTGGGAGATCACCTGCACCCCCAGTGCCTGGTCCAAAAACGCCCGGGCAATGGTGCCGGCGGTGACCCGCGCGGCGGTCTCGCGGGCGCTGGCACGTTCGAGCACCGGGCGGGCGTCGTCGAAGCCGTACTTGAGCATGCCCGCGAAGTCCGCGTGGCCGGGCCGGGGCCGGGTGAGCGGCTCATTGCGAGCACCGCCCTCGCCGGCCAGCACGGCCGGGTCCACCGGATCGGTGGCCATCACCGTCTCCCACTTGGGCCATTCGGTGTTGCCGATCTCCACGGCGATCGGACCGCCCAGCGTGACCCCGTGCCGCACCCCGGACAGCACGGTGACCGCATCGGCCTCGAACTTCATCCGCGCCCCGCGGCCATAGCCCAGCCGACGACGGGCGAGCTGCCCGGCGATGTCGGTCGAGGTGACGGTCACCCCGGCGACCATGCCCTCGACCATGGCGACCAGCGCGCGACCGTGTGATTCCCCGGCAGTTATCCAACGCAACACGTGTCTCATCTTCCCATGCCGGTCAGGCCCACCCGGGCTTGGAGGAGTTTACGGTTGCGGACAGGTACCACCGGGGCCGCACAAACCGGCAGGAGGTCCGGTTTGCGCGCGCAGGGCGGCTCAGGAACCGTTTTTAAGGATCAGGTAGGTGACGGCATCCGGGCCGTTGCTCGGCGAGGTCACCGCTTTGAGCTGGCTGCCGGCATTGCCGACCACCCCGTCGAGGATCTGGTCGAAATCCTCAGCTGACGCCTCGGGATCGATCAGCACCAACGGAGAATCGCCGGGCGACACGGCGGTATTCGGATCCAGCAGATAGCCGCCGAGCGGATCAGCGTTGGCCGACGAGGTCTGCGCAAACAGGTCCAACCACTGCACGGTGGCGTCGGTTCCCTCGGCACTGGACAGCTGAACCGCCGGCACCTGCACGTCAGGCAGGGACGGCGAAGCCATGTTGCTGGCCAGAACGGTGCCGCCGACGACAACCGCACCAGCAGCGGCCACGCCCCCAATCACAGCTCGCTTCACGGTCACCCCCTCTTGGCTACACCCGGTACATAGCAGGTCAATACGGTTGATATTAGCTAAAAATGGGCTGAGCGGCAAACATATCCTGGCAAGATCACATTCGCCGTTAATTTGCTTTCCCTCAGCTCAGCACGTGGATGCATCCCGCGATCAGTGCGTGTTCAGCGCATTCCCAGGCCGGTGGCCACCGCGCTGGCCAGGCACATCGAAGGCCCGTGCGCGACGGTCCGGCCGCCGCGCGCCAGCGCTGTGTACAGCCCGCACAGCCCGGTCAGCAGCGGCGCCGACACGGCGGCCAGCAGCCATACGTCGGCCCCGAAGGAGCCGGTGAGCGCCCCCAGCCCAACCGCCAGCTTCACGTCGCCGGCCCCCAATCCGTCCGGCGCGACCAGGTGCACCACCAGATACACCCCGGTCAGCGCTGCCGCCCCGGCCAGCGCGGCGGGCCCCCGCCCGGCCGCGAAGGCCGCCGCGGGCACCGCCACGGCGGCGGGCAGCGTCAACCAGTTCGGCAGGCGGCGCTGCCGGAGGTCATAGCCGCTCAACAGCGTCAGCCATACCACGACCAGGCCCGCCACCATGGCGTCATGCTCAGGCCGGCTCAGCGATCGCGCAAGTCATCTCCGCGCGGGGCGCAGGCCGGCCGGTGAACAACTCGACCTGGGTGAACGCCTGGTGCAGCAGCATCTGCAGGCCGCTGATCACGGTTCCCCCGGCGGCGCTGACGGCAGCCGCCAGCGGCGTGGGCCACGGGTCGTAGATCGCGTCCAGCAGCACCGGCACCCCGGCCAGCACCGGCGCGTACCGCGCGGCGACGTCGGCCGGCAGCGTGCTGACCATCACCGAGGCCGCAGCGGCCGCCTGGACCAGGGCCGGGTCGTCGAGGGCACAGAAACGCGCCGACACGCCCATCTCGGTCGCCAGGGCAACCAGGCGAGCAGCCTTGTCAGGGTTGCGTGCGGCCACCGTGATGTGGCCGACCCCCAGTTCGGTCAGGCCCACCACTGCGGCCGGGGCGGTGCCGCCCGACCCCAGCACGACGGCCTCCCCGGACACCGGCCCGGCCGTCCTCAGCGCCCCGGCGACCCCGTCGACGTCGGTGTTGTCGGCCAACCACCCGGTCGCGGTGCGTACCAGCGTGTTCGCCGAACCGATGCGCTCGGCGCGCCGGGTCCGCTCGTCGGCCACCGCCAGGGCCGCGAACTTGCCCGGCATGGTGACCGAGAGTCCGACCCATTCCGGCCCGAGGCCGGCGACCAGTGCCGGCAATTCCTGCGCGCCGCACTCGATGCGCTCGTAGGTCCAGTCCTGCAGGCCCAGGGCCCGGTAGGCAGCCAGGTGCAGCTGGGGTGAGCGGGAGTGGGCGATCGGCGATCCCAGTACCGCGGCCCGGCGCGGTCCGGGCTCAGCGGGAACTGTCGAGGACACCGTTGTCCAGCGCCATCTCGATATTGTTCAGGTGCTGCTGATAGTTGTGGGTGAACAATGTGGTGCCGTCCTTGTCGATCGTCACGAAGTACAGCCAGTCTCCGGGTTCCGGGTGCTCGGCAGCGTCGAGGGCGTCTCTGCCCGGCGAGCAGATCGGCGTGGCCGGCAGCCCCTCGGAGGCATAGGTGTTCCAGGGCGTCACCTTGGCGCGGTCGGCGTCGCTGGTGGCCACCTCCTGGCGGTCCAGCGGATAGTTGACCGTCGAGTCGAATTCCAGCCGCTGCGGCACCCCCAGCCGGTTGTCGATGACCCGGGCCACCTTGGCGAAGTCGTGCGGAAGCGCCTCCCGCTGCACCAGCGAGGCCACCACCAGCATTTCGTAGGGGGTCATGCCCACCTGCTCGGCGATGGCCGGCAGGCCGGAGCGGTCCAGCTCGGCGCTGCTCTGACTGATCAGCTTCGCCAGCACAGTCGACGCCGTCGCGGTGGGATCCACGTTCCAGGTGCCGGCGGTGATCAACCCCTCGATGCGGCGGTGGTCGTGCCCGAGCCGGGTGACCGGCCCCAGCGCCCAGCCCGGGACCGCCAGGGCCTCGGGAGTCTCGGTCTCGGCGGCGCGCCGCAGCTCTTGAGCCGTCAGGCAGTGCCGCTCGCCGTTGAGCTCCAGACAGCTGGCCTCGGCGATCAGCGTGAACAGTCCAGCGGTCACCCGCTCGGTCTTCATGTCGGTGGTGTCGTCGAGCTGGCGCCCTTCGGGAATCACCAGCTTGCCCACCCGGTTCGCCGGGTCGGTGAGCTGCCGTACCGCGCTGGCGGCCGGGATCTCGGTCCGCAGCCGGTAGAACCCGGGCTGGATCGCCGCTATGGCGGAGTTGCCCTGCGCGGCACTGAGGAAGGTCGCGACATCGGCGATCACCCCGGCATTGCGCAGCGTCTCGCCGACCGCGGTCGTGTAGTCGCCCTCGCGGACCTCGATCAGCACCTGTGGGCCGCCATCGCCGGTGAAGTCGACCACCGGACCGCGCGCGTGCCACAGCTTGGAGCCCACGAACACCGCGGCGATCAGCACCAGGGCAACCGCCCCGATGCCAAGACCGCGGACCAGGCGGCGCTGCCGGTTGCGCTGGCGCCGCGACCGCCTCTCACGGGCCCGCTCGGTCCGGCTCATCCGGCGCCGCGGCGGCCCGACCGCTGCCGGTTCGGCTCGCTTCCCCGCCTTGGCGTCAGACATCGTCGTCCTCCGTCGGCAGGGCCGAGCCGCTCAGGGCCCGGCGCTGGTCGAGCCAGCTCTGCAGGATCGTCACCGCGGCCGCTTGGTCGATCACCGACCGCTGCCGTTTGGAGCGCACACCGGCCGCGTGCAGGTCGCGCGCCGCGCTGACCGTGCTCAGACGCTCGTCGGCCAGCCGCACCGGGGCGCGCCGGCCGCGCTGCGCCAGCACCCGGGCCAGGCCGTCGGCAACGCCGAGGGCGTCCTGCGCGGCCGACCCGGCCCGGTCCGCCAGGGTCCGGGGCAGGCCCACCACCACTTCGACCACGTCGTATTCGTCGGCCAGGTCGGCCAGCCGGCGCAGGTGCGATCCGGACGAGTGCCGCCGAACGGTCTCCACCGGGGTCGCCAGCAGGCCGTCGGGGTCGCAGCAGGCCACCCCGATACGCACGCTGCCCACATCCACCCCGAGCCGCCGGCCGCGGCCGGGATCGTCCGGTCCGCCGGGCCGGTCCGGGCTTCGATGGTGGGGTGAGGTCACGCCGGCGCGCTCCGGGCGACCGCCGCACGGAGCGCCGCCAACGCGGCATCGATTCCGCCGGGGTCCTTGCCGGAGCCCTGCGCCAAATCGGCCTTGCCGCCGCCGCGGCCCGAGACCGCCGCCGCCACATCCTTGACCAGATCGTCTGCGCGCAGCCCGAGTTCCTGCGCGGCGGCGTTGGCGGCCACGACGTAGGGCACGCTGTCTTCGCCGTCGGCGATCAGTGCCACCACAGCGGGCTCCTGCCCCAGCTTGCCGCGAATATCGCCGACCAGCGACCGCAGGTCGCCGGCACCGATGCCCGCGGGCATCCGCTGCGCCACGAGACGGACGTCACCGACCTTCTCGGCGCCGGCCGCGGCCGTCGAGGCCGCCGCCCGCGCATTGGCCAGCCGGACGCGGTCCAGTTCCTTCTCGGCCGCGCGCAGCCGTTCCACCAACGTCGCCACCCGCGCGGGCACTTCCTCGGAGGGCACCTTGAGCGAGGAGGCCAGGCCGGCCATCAGCGCACGCTCTTTGGCCAGATGCCGGAAAGAGTCCAGCCCCACGTAGGCCTCGACGCGGCGCACCCCGGAGCCGACCGAGGATTCGCCCAGGATAGTCACCGGGCCGATCTGCGCCGAGCTGCCCACATGCGTCCCGCCGCACAGCTCCAGGGAGAAGGGGCCGCCGATCTCGACCACCCGCACCTTCTCCGGGTAGCGCTCGCCGAACATCGCCATGGCCCCCATGGCTTTGGCCTTCTCGAGGTCTTCGGTGAAGGTGTGGACCTCGAAGTCAGCCTGTACGGCCTCGTTGGTGACCTCCTCGACCTGGCGGCGCTGCTCATCGGAGAGCGCCCCCTGCCAGTTGAAGTCGAACCGCAGATAGCCCGGCCGGTTCAGCGAGCCGGCCTGAACAGCGTTGGGCCCCAGCACTTGCCGCAACGCGGCGTGCACCATGTGGGTGCCCGAGTGGCCTTGGGTGGCACCCTTGCGCCAGGTGGGGTCGACGGCCGCGGTGACCGTGTCGCCCTCGACGAATTCGCCGGACTCGACGTTGACCCGGTGCACGAACAGCGTCTGAGCGATCTTCTGCACGTCGGTCACCATGGCCTTGGACGGCCCGGAGGTGATGGTGCCCACGTCGGCGATCTGCCCACCGGCTTCGGCGTAGAGCGGGGTGCGGTCGAGCACCAGCTCGACGCGATCGGGGTGCCCCCCGACGCCGGCCGTGTCGTGGGACACCACGGGCACCCTCTTGCCGTCGACGAAGATGCCCAGAATGCGGGCGTCCGTGGTGAGCGTGTCGAACCCGGTGAACTCGGTGGGTCCGGCGTCGATCAGCTCCCGGTAGGCGGTCAAGTCGGCGTGCGCGTGCTTGCGGGCGGCGGCGTCGGCCTTGGCGCGCCGGCGCTGCTCGGCCATCAGGGCGCGGAAACCGGACTCGTCGACCTGCAGTCCGGCCTCCGAGGCCATCTCCAAGGTGAGCTCGATCGGAAAACCGTAGGTGTCGTGCAGGGTGAAGGCATCGCTGCCGGACAGCACCGTGACCCCGGCGGCCCTGGTCGCCGCCGCTGCTTCGTCGAACAGCTTGGATCCCGACGCCAGGGTCCGGTTGAACGCAGTCTCCTCGGCCACCGCGATCCGGCTGATCCGGTCGAAGTCGGTGACCAATTCCGGATAGGAGGGCCCCATGGCGTCGCGCACGGTGGCCATCAGCTCGCCGACTATCGGCCCCTCGATACCCAGCAGCTTGGCCGAGCGGATCACCCGGCGCAGCAGCCGGCGCAGCACATAGCCACGGCCGTCATTGCCCGGGCTCACCCCGTCGCCGATCAGGATCGCCGCGGTGCGGGAGTGATCGGCGATGATCCGATAGCGCACGTCGTCGGCTTCGTTGCCGGTGTTGTAGCCGCGCGGCGCCCGGGTCGCGACCAGGTCGATGACCGGGCGGACCAGGTCGGTCTCGTAGACGTTGTGCACGCCCTGCAGCAGGAAGGCGACCCGTTCGATCCCCATCCCGGTGTCGATGTTCTGGCGCGGCAGCGGTCCGAGGATCGCGAAGTCTTCCTTGGAGGTGCCCTCGCCCCGCTCGTTCTGCATGAAGACGAGGTTCCAGATCTCGATGTAGCGGTCCTCGTTGGCCACCGGGCCGCCGTCGACACCGAACTCCGGGCCGCGGTCGTAGTAGATCTCCGACGACGGTCCGCAGGGTCCCGGGATACCCATCGACCAGTAGTTGTCGGCCATGCCCCGGCGCTGGATCCGCTCGAGCGGCAGTCCCGCGATCTCCTGCCACAACGCGATGGCCTCGTCGTCGTCGAGGTAGACCGTGGCCCACAGCCGTTCCGGGTCCAGCCCGTATCCGCCGTCGTCGAGACTGTTGGTCAGCAGCGTCCAGGCCAGCTCGATGGCGCCGCGCTTGAAGTAGTCGCCGAACGAGAAGTTGCCGGCCATCTGGAAGAAGGTGTTGTGCCGGGTGGTGATGCCCACCTCGTCGATGTCCGGGGTCCGGATGCACTTTTGGATGCTGGTGGCAGTGGCATACGGAGGGGTCTGTTGGCCCAGGAAATAGGGCACGAACTGCACCATGCCCGCATTGATGAACAACAGGTTGGGGTCATCCAGGATGACCGAAGCGCTCGGCACTTCGGTGTGGCCCGCTTTCACGAAGTGATCGAGGAAGCGCTTCCTGATCTCGTGTGTCTGCACTTTCTATCGCTTCCCGCCGTCTCGCCCGTTTCGACGGCACTACAGTACCGGTCTGCCGATCGTCGCCTCGGCAGGCAAGGATCCTCAGGTGGCGTCGGCGCCGACAAAGCTCAGTCGCACGCTGCGGCGGGGGTTGTCGCGGTTGAGGTCGACCAGCACCACCGACTGCCAGATTCCCAGAAGTGGCTCGCCGTTCGCCACCGGCACGGTGATCGACGGCGCCACGATCGCAGGCAGCACGTGATCGGCCCCGTGTCCCGGCGACCCGTGCGCGTGGCGATAGCGCTCGTCGCGCGGCAGGAGTCGCTCGAGCGTGTCGACCAGATCGGAGTCGGACCCGGCGCCCGTCTCGATGATCGCCACTCCCGCCGTCGCGTGCGGCACGAAGACGTTGCACAGCCCGTCGCCGTGGCCGGCGCAGAACGCGCGAACCTGCTCGGTCAGGTCGACGGTTCGGCGCCGGGAGGTGTCGATCTCGAGCACTTCGGTGTTCACCGCTCCAGAGTAGGAGCTCGCGTTCGGGCCGCGAGCAGACACGGAGTCGCGCCATTTGTCCGGTGATCATGCGTTTCCGCGTCTGATCGCGCTGGGTCAGCGCCACCCATTGATCAGCGCCACCCGTGCCAGAGTGTTCTGCGCCATCTTCGCGTGCGCCGCGTCCACCAGCACCCCGTCGATCCCGACAGCGCCCAGCCCCTTCGCCTCACCCTCGCGGTAGGCCGCCATGTTGCGTTCGGCCAGCGCGATCTCCGCGGCGGTCGGCGAGAACACCGTGTTGGCGACCGGAATCTGAGTCGGATGGATCGCCCACTTGCCGGTGAAGCCGTACAGCGAGGACCGGCGGGCTTCGGACACGTAGCCGTCCAGATCTGCGTAATCGGGGTAGGGCGAGTCGATGGCCTCGAGGCCGGCAATACGAGCCGCTACCAGAACCTTGTTTCGGGCGTAGTGCCAGAAGTCACCCGGGTAGTCCCAGATCGGCACGAAGTTGGTGTCCACCCGCGCGCCCTGGGACAGTGAGAAGTCGCCGACCCCGAAGATCAGCGCATCGATCCGCGGGCTGGCCTTGGCGATTTCCTCGACATTGGCCAGCCCCTCGACCTCCTCGATGAGCACCTCGAGGCGGATCTGGCGTTCCAGACCGAGTTTGGCCTCCAGTTGGGTGAGCAGCAGATCGACCCACCAGACATCACGGGCGCTGCAGGCCTTGGGCACCACGATGGTGTCCAGGTTGTGGCCCGCGGCGGTGACGACCTCGATGATGTCGTCGTGGCACCACTGGGGGTCCAGACCGTTGATCCGGATAGCCCGCGCGGTGCGCCCCCAGTCCAGTTCGTTCAGCGCGGTGATCACCTTGGCGCGGGCACCGACTTTCTCGGCGGGCGCGGTCGCATCCTCCAGGTCGAGGAAGACCAGGTCGGCCTGCGAGGCAGCCGCCTTGGCGAACATGTGGTCGTTGGCAGCCGGTACGGCCAACTCGGAACGGCGCAACAGCATGGGCGATCTCCTTACTCACAGCACGCCGCGGGCGTGCAGGTCGTCGATGTCGGATGAGGTGAGGTCAAGCAGGTCGCGGTAGACCTCGGCGTTGTGCTCCCCCAAGCGCGGGCCCAGGTGCTCCACCCGCCCGGTGGCACCGGAGAAGCGCGGCACCGGGGCCTGGACGGTCATGGCGCCGAGTTCGTCGTCGTCGACCTGGACAAAGACTTTGCGGTGCGCCAGCTGCTCGTCGGCCACCAGGTCGGTGATGTCGTACACCGCTGCGGCCGCGACCTGTTCGGCGTCGAAAACCGCCATGGCGTCGTCCAGGGTCTTGGTCGCCACCCAGTCGGCGACCACTCGGTCGACTTCGGCGGCGCGGGCCAGCCGGCGCTGCGGGTCGCTGAAGTCAGCGTCGTCGACCAGGTCGGCGCGCCCGATCGCCCGAAACACCCGTAGCGCCAACGCCGGTGAACTGCCCGACATGGCCAGCCAGCGGCCGTCTGCGGTGCGGTAGGTGTTGCGCGGCGCCGAGATGTCCCAGCGGTTGCCGGCTCGGGTCGGCACCAGCCCGAGTTGGTCGTAGCCCAGCAGGGTCTGCTCCAGCAGCCGGGCCAGCGGGTCGATGAGATTGACGTCGATCAGCTGACCCGAAGCACCGTGCACGTCGCGGTGGTACAGCGCCATCATCACCGCATAGGCGGCGTTCAGCGATGCGACGCCGTCGGCCAGCATGAACGGCGGCAAAGTGGGTGGGCCGTCGGTTTCACCCGTGATGTTGGCGAACCCGCTCATCGCCTCACCGAGGGTGCCGAAGCCCGGCCTGTCACTCTTCGGACCAGAGAGCCCGAAGCCGGTGATGTGCAGCATCACGATGCGGTCGTTGACCGCGCGCAACGCCTGGTAGTCCAGGCCCCACCCGCGCAGCGTCTGCGGACGGGTGTTGGCGACCACCACATCGGCGTGGGCCACCAGCTTGCGCACCAGTTCCTGGCCTTCAGGCAGCCGCAGGTTGCAGGTGATCGAACGCTTGTTGCGCGACACCGACTTCCACATCAGCCCGACGCCGTCGCGCTGGTTGCCCCAGCTGCGGATCGGATCTCCGGAGCCGGGTTGCTCGACCTTGATGACGTCGGCCCCGAACTCGCCGAGGTAGGTGGCCGCCAGCGGCGCCGCTGCCAACGTGGCCAGATCGAGCACCCGGATGCCGGCGAGCATCGCGCCCGTCATGCCGCGACGGGCCGGGGCAGGCCCAGATGCTCACGCAGGGTGTTGCCTTCGTAGCGGGTGCGGAACAGTCCGCGACGCTGCAGCTCGGGGACCACCATCCGGACCACGTCCTCGTAGGAGCCCGGCGCATGGGTGGCGGCCAAGACGAAGCCGTCGCAGGCGCCGCCGTGGAACCACTCCTCCATCTGGTCGGCAACCTGGGATCCGGTGCCGACGAAGCGCGGTCCCTGCAACAGCGTGGCCCGGTGCCCGGCCAGGTCGCGCAACGTGACGGTGTCACCGCCGATATGGGCGCGCAAGTTCTGCACCAGTCCGCGGATTCCCGACACCGAGGCGATCAACTCGTCGGTGATCGGATCGTCGAGGTTGTGCTGCGCGAAGTCGTAGTTCATCAGCTCGGAGAGCAGCGTGAGCGACGCCATCGGGTGCACCAGGTCGTGGAGCAGGGTCTGTTCGCGGTCCTTGGCCTGGGCCTCGGTCTCTCCGACCACCGTGTAGGCCATCGGGCAGAGCTTCACCGTGGCGGGATCACGCCCGCAGTCGCCGATGCGTGCCTTCTGATCGGCGTAGTGACTGCGCGCCACGTCGATACCCGGGTCCCCGGTGAAGATGAGATCCGCCCAGCGGGATGCGAAATCGCGTCCCCGCCCTGACGATCCGGCCTGCAGGATCACCGGACGGCCCTGCGGGGCGCGCGGTACCGTCAGCGGGCCGCGCGAGGAGAAGTACTCGCCGATGTGGTTGAGTTCGTGCACCTTGGACGGGTCGGCGAAGATGCCGGCTCCGCGGTCCGCCACGATCGCGTCGTCTTCCCAGGTGTCCCAGAGCCCGGCGACGACGTCGAGGAACTCGTCCGCGCGGTCGTAGCGTTCGTCGTGGCTGAGATGGCTTTCCCAGCCATAGTTGTGGGCCTCGCTGTCATTGACCGAGGTCACTACGTTCCACGCCGCCCGGCCACCCGACAGGTGATCGAGGCTGGCGAAGGTGCGGGCCACGTGGAACGGCGGGTAATAGGTGGTGGAGTACGTGGCACCCAGGCCGATCTTCGAGGTCGCCTGGGCGAGAACGCCGAGCACGACGGATAGATCCAACTTCACCGGCCGCGCTCCGTAGCGAACCGCTTCCGCGACCGAGCCGCCGTAGATGCCCGGCATCGCCAGCCTGTCGTCGAAGAACATCAGATCGAAACAGCCCTCTTCGAGCTGCCGGCCGATCTTGGCGTAGTAGGAGGCGTCGAGGTAGCCGTGCTCGGTGGCGGGGTGGCGCCACGATCCGGCGTACACCGAGGTATTGCCGGCTTGCATGAAGGCGATGAGCGCCATCTGATCGGTTCGCGAAGTCACAGGTGATATCTACCATCTGATATATCAGATATCAACTATGGCATTTGCGCATGTCGTACGATTCCTGCCGTGACGGCAAACAATGTCGATATCGGGGGCACCGTGCGCGAGCGCGCGGCCCGCGAGCTGCGCAACCGCATCCTCACCGGCGTGCTGGCGCCGGGAACCCGCCTCGACCTCGACGCCATCACCACGGAGTTCGCCACCAGCCGCACGCCCGTGCGCGAAGCCCTGCTGGAGCTGTCCTACGAGGGCCTGGTGGAGGTCGCACCGCGCAGCGGCGTCACGGTGATCGGGATTCGCCCCGAGGATGTGCTGGACAGTTTCACCATCCTGGGCGTGCTGACCGGGCAGGCCGCTGCCTGGGCCGCCGAGCGGATTTCCCCCGCCGACGTCGAGCGCCTGCGCACGCTGGTCGCCGAAGTCGAGGCCCTGCACGGCTCGGACGCCATCGGCGACGCCAACTGGCAGTTCCACCAGGAGATTCATCGGGCCGCTCATTCGCCGCAGCTGCTCAACCAGATCCGCCACGCGGCGCGAGTGGTACCGACCAACTTCCTGACGGTGTTCCCCGAGCACGAGCACCATTCGCTGGAAGATCATCGCAAACTCGTCGCGGCGCTGGCCGCCGGTGACGCTGAGGGATCGCGCACCATCGCCGAACAACACGTACTCGATGCCGGGCGCTCGTTGGCCGATTGGCTGGCCCAAGCCGGCGCGGCTGGCTGACGAAAACGCCCGGAACGCTCAAGGCCATGACGGCGCCGGCGTGCCCGGGCGCCTGACCCTCGGCGAATCAGTGCAGCTCGCCGCAGCGACCGGGTGTCAGCGGCGGCGGATGATCGCCCGTAGTCTCGCCAGCCGCGCGCCGATCTCCCGTTCCGCACCTCGTGCGGTTGGCTGATAGTAATCCACCCCGATCAAATCATCTGGTGGATACTGTTGCGGCACAACACCGTCGGGATGATCATGGGCGTACCGATAACCCACCGCATTGCCCAACGACTGTGCACCCGCGTAGTGCCCGTCCCGCAGGTGCGCTGGGACCGCCCCGGCTTTCCCCGCTCGGACGTCCGCCATCGCCGCGCCCAGCGCAGTGGTCACCGCGTTAGACTTCGGGGCGGTGGCCAGGTGCATGGTGGCGTGCGCCAGTGTCAGTTGCGCCTCGGGCATGCCGATCAGCGCGACGGTCTGCGCGGCGGCCACCGCGGTCTGCAGCGCGGTCGGATCGCCCATCCCGATGTCTTCACTGGCCAGAATCATCAGCCTGCGGGCGATGAATCGAGGGTCCTCCCCCGCAACCAGCATCCGGGCCAGGTAGTGCAGCGCGGCATCGACGTCAGAGCCGCGAACCGACTTGATGAAGGCGCTGATGACGTCGTAGTGCTGGTCGCCGTCGCGGTCGTAGCGCACCGCGGCTTGATCCAGGGAGCCCTCGACGACCTCGACCGTCACCCGCCCACCCGCCTCGGCGGCCACCTCCAGTGCGGTCAGTGCTCGGCGGGCGTCCCCGGCGGCCAGCCGAACCAGCAGGTCGACGGCGTCGGGAGCCACCTCGATGCGTCCGCCCAGGCCGCGTTCGTCGTCGATGGCGCGGCGCACCACCGTGGCGATGTCCTCGGGACCCAGCGGCCGCAGTTGGAGGATCAGCGACCGGCTCAGCAGCGGGGCGACCACCGAGAACGACGGGTTCTCCGTGGTGGCGGCCACCAGCAGCACTACGCGGTTCTCGACCGCGGCCAGCAAGGCGTCCTGCTGGGTTTTAGAGAACCGGTGCACCTCATCGATGAACAGCACGGTCTGCTCGCCGTAGGCGGCCGCGCGTCGCGCGGTGTCGATCACGGCGCGCACCTCTTTGACCCCGGCGCTCAGCGCCGAGAGCGCCTCGAATCGTCGGCCGGTTGCGCCGGAGATCAGCGAGGCCAACGTGGTCTTTCCGGTGCCGGGCGGCCCGTAGAGGATGACCGAGGCCGCCCCGGAACCGTCGACCAGGCGACGCAGTGGGGAGCCCTGCCCCAGCAGGTGATCCTGGCCGACCACTTCGTCGAGACTGGCCGGACGCATCCGCACCGCCAACGGCGTGGAGGCGCCGCCGGGCCCATTCGGTTCCGGCGCCGGCGCACCCGTGAGGTCGAACAGTCCGTCGGACACGACTTCAGGCATACCATGCGCAGCCGCTGCTCGCCCTCACCCGCGCGGCCGCGCCGCCGGCCCTCGACGCGCAATCACCCCGCGAACGTCTTACCGGCACGCAGATCCTCATTGCCCGCGTTGAACCGCTCGCGACGGTAAGCCGCGGCGGCGCGGCTCAGCCCGATTGCGTCACGAAGTCAATGAGCTCCTCGACGCGGCCGATCAGCTCGGGCTCCAGATCGGTCCAGTCCCGCACCCGGCTGCGGATGCGTTGCCAGGCCGCCGCGATGTCGGCCTGCCCGCCGTGCGGCCAGCCCAGGGCGTCGCAGATACCGTGCTTGAACTCCACGGTGCGCGGGATCTTCGGCCACGCCCGCAGCCCCAGTCGCGCCGGCTTCACCGCCTGCCAGATGTCGACGTAGGGATGCCCCACGATGAGGGTGTGGGCGCCGCCCGGCCCGCGGCGCACCGTCTCGGCGATGCGGGTCTCTTTGGATCCCGCGACCAGGTGATCGACGAGCACGCCGAGCCGGCGGCCGGGCCCGGGCCGGAATTCGGCCACGATTGCCGCCAGATCGTCGATGCCGCCGAGGTACTCGACCACCACTCCCTCGACGCGCAGGTCCTCGCCCCAGACCTGTTCGACCAGTTCGGCGTCGTGGCGGCCCTCCACATAGATCCGGCTGGCCAGCGCGACCTTGGCACGCGCTCCGGGCACCGCCACCGAGCCCGACGCCGTGCGGGCCGGCGGCCGGGCAGCGGCCGGCCTGGGTTCGATCAGGATCACCGGCTTGCCGTCGATCAGGTAACCGGGGCCGACGGGAAAGCCGCGGGTACGCCCGTGCCGGTCCTCCAAGTCCATCCGTCCGTAGGCGACTCGCACGACGGCGCCGACGAAGCCGCTCTGGGCGTCTTCGACCACCATGCCGCGTTGCACCGGGACCTCGACCGAGCGGCTCTTGCGGGCGGTGTGCGGGTTGTCGGCGAGGATGTCGGATCCATAGCGGTCTGCCACCCGAGGCAGCCTAGGGGCGCACGGGCGCGCTGCGGGTGAACCGGGCGCGGCGATTCAGGCGTTTTTTTCCGGACGGCGTCGCGGCCCGCGCTCGGCGCCTCAGTTGTCACTCTCGACACAACAGCCACTTGAGCAACAAGAGTCACTCAATAACTTCTTAATTTCTAAGAGATCTCTCGCAACATACGTAACAATAACAACTCAGTTAACTAGAACATCTCTTATCACTTTTTACTCAATAAGAACAACAAACTCATTTGCATCATTAGGTGACTGAAATGTGTTTTTTTATCATTCATCGCGTTATGCTCTGAAACCTCATTGATATACACCTATCACGGAGGTTGTGATATGTACCGGAACACGGCACGGCGTGTCGTGCGGTTCGGACGCCAACGGCTGACATGGGCCACGTCCGGGCTGATCACCGGGGGGATCATGGGCACAATGCTGTCCTCGGCGGGGGTAGCCCACGCCGACAATATGGCGATCGGCTGGGACGCGGTCGCACAATGCGAATCGGGCGGTAATTGGGCCGCCGACACCGGGAACGGCTTTTACGGCGGACTGCAGTTCAAACCGTCGACTTGGCGCGCATTCGGCGGGGTGGGGTCACCGGCCAAGGCCACCCGGGAGCAACAGATCGCCGTAGCCAACCGGGTCCTCGACGAGCAGGGCCCCTACGCCTGGCCGAAATGCGGGCCGGGCCGAGTATTTCCGTCATCGGTCAAAGGCTGGGTGCCGCCGGCCATGCGCCAGCTGCTCAAGCCGTTCTGGTGAGCGCGCCTACCGCGCCTTAGCCGCCAGCACCGCCTGGGTCTGGGTGACCCGGGCGACCAGCCCGCCGTCGTCGTCGCCGAGATCGGTCTGCACCACGATGGTGCTCCGCCCGACATGCAGCGGAACGCTGGTCGCCGTCACGGTGCCGTCGCGTACCGCGCGGAAGAAATTCGTCTTCGACTCGATGGTCGAGGTGGCGGCGCCCCGCGGCAGGTTCATGACCGGGCAGACCGCGCCAGCCGTGTCGGCGAACGCCATCAGCGCTCCCCCATGCAGCATGCCACCGGTGGTGCAGCGCTCCGGCGCCCACGCCATGGTCGCACGCACCAGTTGCGGTGCCAGTTCGCCGAATTGGATCTGCAGGACGGCCGCGAACGGCATGTTGGCGACAACCAGTCGGGCGTACTCAGCCGAATCCATGCCTGCCAGCTTCGACCACGCCTGCGGGCGGTGTCCAGCGGGTGCCTCAGCGCTGTTGAGGCACCGCGTCGATCCCGGCTTCCTTGCGCTGCGCCGCGGTGATGGGCGCCGGAGCGTCGGTCAGTGGATCGATTCCACCGCCGGACTTGGGGAACGCAATGACCTCGCGGATCGAGTCCACGCCGGCCAGCAACGCCACGACCCGGTCCCAGCCGAACGCCAGCCCGCCGTGCGGCGGAGCGCCGAAGCTGAAGGCGTCCAGCAGGAATCCGAACTTCTCGTTGGCCGCCGCCTCGTCGATTCCCATCACCTTGAAGACCTGCTGCTGGACATCGCGCCGATGGATACGGATAGAACCGCCACCGATCTCGTTGCCGTTGCAGACCACGTCGTAGGCGTCCGCGAGCACCGAGCCGGGGTCGGTCTCGATGCGATCGGCGTGTTCCGGCTTGGGCGAGGTGAAGGCGTGGTGCACCGCGGTCCAGGCTCCGGAGCCGACCGCCACGTCACCGGCGGCGGTGGCGTCGTCGGCCGGCTCGAACAGTGGCGGGTCCACCACCCACGTGAACGCCCAGGCGTTCGGGTCGATCAGGTCCAGACGCCGGGCGATCTCGCCGCGAGCCGCCCCCAGCAGTGCCCGGGACGGCTTGGCCGGCCCGGCTGAGAAGAAGATGCAGTCGCCCGGCGCGGCACCGACGTGCCCGGCCAGCCCGGCCCGTTCGGCATCGGTGAGGTTCTTGGCCACCGGACCGGACAGCTCCCCGTCCGCACCGACCAGCACGTATGCCAGCCCCTTGTGACCGCGCTGCTTGGCCCACTCCTGCCAGCCGTCCAACGTGCGGCGCGGCTGCGACGCCCCGCCCGGCATGACCACCGCCCCCACGTAGGGAGCCTGGAACACTCGAAAAGTGGTGTCGGAGAAGAACTCTGTGCACTCCACCAGTTCCAGTCCGAAACGCAGATCGGGCTTGTCGGACCCGAACCGGCGCATCGCCTCGGCATAGGTGATGCGGGGCAACGGCAGCGGCAGGTCGTAGCCGATCAGGGCCCACAGCGCCTTGAGCACCTCCTCGGCGACGGCGATCACATCCTCGGCGTCGACGAAGCTCATCTCCAAGTCCAGCTGGGTGAACTCCGGCTGGCGGTCGGCCCGAAAATCCTCGTCGCGGTAGCAACGGGCGATCTGGTAGTAGCGCTCCATGCCGGCCACCATCAGCAGCTGCTTGAACAGCTGCGGACTCTGCGGCAACGCATAGAACGAGCCGGGCTGCAGCCGCGCCGGGACCAGGAAGTCGCGGGCGCCCTCGGGCGTGGAACGCGTCAGCGTGGGAGTTTCGATCTCGACGAAGTCGTGCTCAGCCAAGACCGCCCGGGCCGCCGCGTTGACCCGGGAACGAAGCCGCAGCGCGGCGCCGGGACCGTCTTCGCGACGCAGGTCCAGGTAACGGTGCTTGAGCCGGGCCTCCTCACCGGCCGACTCATCGAGCTGAAACGGCAGTGGCGCGGCCTCGTTGAGCACAGTCAGCGCAGTGGCGTTCAGTTCGATGGCCCCGGTGGGCAGGTCCGGATTCTCATTGCCCTCGGGCCGGACCTCGACAACACCGGTCACCGCCACACAGAACTCGGCCCGCAGCCGGTGCGCCTGCTCAAGCACAGCGGGGTCACGGAACACCACCTGTGCGACTCCCGAAGCGTCACGCAGGTCGATGAAGATGACCCCGCCGTGGTCGCGCCGGCGCGCCACCCAACCGGCAAGCGTGACGCTGCGCCCGGCGTCGGTGGCCCGCAGTGAGCCGGCGTCGTGGCTGCGCAGCACGAATACCCCCTTGGCGATGGATGGTTCGGTAACGTTTTGACCGCCGCCAAGTCTAGAGCCCTGTTGTCGCCCTGCCCCGCGCCGGTCGGTGCTTTAAGCTGGCTCACTGTGACTAACGGGACCGATGACCTCGACTTCGACTACGACGACGACGAGGACGAGGTCTATGACGACGAAGCCGCTGAGCCCAAACAGAACAAGAGCCTCAAGTGGGGGCTGGCCGCCGTTGTCGTGCTGGCCGTGGTCGCACTGGTCCTGGTCGGGGTGGTGCTGCTGGGCGGCGACCCCGGCAAGAGCACGCTGGACGGCTCAACCTCCAGCCGTAACGCGGCCGCTGCGGGCATCGCCAGCGCGGACGACACCGGGCCGGTCTCGATCGTCATCAGCGACCCCAGCTGCACCGCGTGGGTCTCGATCAGTGGCAATTTGTCCAGCACCTTGTCCATGCTGGGACACGGCCACTGGAATGAGCGCGACCAGTCGATCCCGGCATCGGCGTGGAACGACGAGCAGAAGCGGGAATACATGGCCGCCGGGCAGGTGGTGCGCAACGCCGCCGCCCAGGCCGTCGGCCTGGTGAAGCTGACCCCGCATCGGGTGATGCGTGAACTCTACGAGCAGTTCATCGCCTACGCGCGGACCTTCGTCGAGCACATCCCCACCTACACCGAGCGCGACGCCGCCCTGGCCGGGACCGCGCACAGCGCGGCGTCGGCGCTGGCGGCGATCTGCGCGGCCGCCAACAACGGCTCGGCGGCTGCCCGCGGACCACTGGTCGAGGCGCAGGCCTCCCCCACCAAGGTCGCTTCGCCGGGCAATCCCGCCAACCCGCAGCGCTACCTGACCGGGTCGAACTCGGTGTGCGCGGATTGGAAGGCCACGCTGGACAAATTCGGTGCCGATGCCGCCGAGTGGCACGGCATGGATCCCACCATCCCGGCGACGTACTGGAACCCGCAGCAGAAGGCGATCAACCTGGCAGTCGGGCCCGTCATGATCAGCCTGGCCAACAAGATGCAGCAGCTGGGCCGGCGCAGCAACAACCCCACCCTGCAAGACTTCGCGGAGCTGTCCGCGCAGTACCGGCGGGCGTTCGTGCTGGCACTGCCGACCTACGACCCCTCCGACAACTCGTTGGCCAACGCCGCGACCTTCCTGTCCACCACGGTGCTGGGGGCGTGTTCGTCGGCAGCTATCAGCTAACTGCGGCCAGCTAGCTGCAGCGCCCCGGTGACGGGGCGCGTCCCGCCCGGTGGACCGGGCGCGTCCCGGGGAGGCGGCGTCCGCACTCCCCGGCACGCGCACCCCTGGGACTGCCGAACGCCCGAAACCGGTTGGCTCTCATACGGTCAGGTTCGAAAAACGCACGAAGCCGGCGCAGCCTCTGTGGGCTGCGCCGGCTTCGTGAGGGCTTGCTGGGGCTCAGGCCCAGCTGGAACCGACCGACGCGTCGGTGTTGGCCATGTTGTTGCCGGCGGTCTGGACCTTCTGACCGTGGGAGTTGGCCTGCTCGTAGATGACCGCGAAGTTGCGGCCCAACTGCGTCACGAACTCCTGGCAGGCCACCGAACC
>NZ_JRMK01000059.1:0-24463 GCF_000972925.1 Mycobacterium sp. UM_Kg1
ACCACCCGGGCACCGAAACTATGGCCCACCAAATGGATGCGCAGCTGGGGAAATCGGGCGGCGGTGGTGGCGCCGGTCTCGGCGACAACATCAGGAAGCTGTGGCTGGGCGCCAAGCAGGCGCTGCGTCAGCTGACCTACTGGCAGATGAAGAACCGTGCCGGGGTTATCGGAGAACGTGGCCTGGGCCCCCTGCTGGGACGCATCGCCGCCCGATTTCCCCAGCTGCGCATCCATTTGGTGGGCCATAGTTTCGGTGCCCGGGTGGTGTCCTTCGCGTTGGCCGGCGCACCGGCCACCACGCCGTCGCCGGTCAAGTCGGTCACGCTGCTTGAGGGCGCCTTTTCCCGCTTCGCGTTCCTCGATCAACTCCCGTTCTCGTCCCCGCACCCCAGTGGCGCACTGGCCGGCCGACTGTCCCGCGTCGACGGACCGGTGACGGTCTGTTATTCCAGCCACGATATGGCCCTGGGCGTGATGTACCCGTTGGCCTCGGCCGCCGCCGGCGATGACAGTGCCGGCATCGACGATGATCCGATGGGCCGGTGGCGCGCTATCGGTTCGCTGGGCGCCTATCAGGCACCGACCGAGGCGATCGGCGCAGTCCGGACCCGGTATTCCTTCGCCAAGGGCGCCATCCTCAATGTGGATGCCTCGTCGATAGTGACCAAGGGTGGACCGCCGTCCGGCGCGCACAGCGACATCTTCTATCCGGAGCTGGCCTGGATCGTGGCTTCAGCGGCTGGGCTTACGTCCTAGCGGGGGATTGCGCGGCCGCGCTGGCGCCGGCGCGGCGGCCGGCGAACACGCAGTCGGCGATGGACAGTCCGCTGACATAGGAGTTTGAGGCGACCCCGATGGCCGTGCGCCCGGCGCTGTAGAGCCCGGGAATCGGGGCGCCGTGCACATCGACCACGGCGCCGGTGTCCTCGGCGACGCGGACACCGCCCAGGGTGAGCATCGGGGTGGGCCGCAGCACGTTGGGGGCCACGGAGATATCCATCAGCGTGAACGGCGCCTGGTCGATGCGGCGACAGAAATCGGCGGGTTTGCCGGCCGGATCCTCGGTACCGGAGTCGATCGCCTCGTTGTGTGCGGCGACGGTGGCGGCCAAGCCCTCCGGGTCGATCCCGGCGGCCCGAGCCACCTCGGTCAGCGTGGCGCCGCGCACCGCGCCGCCGAAGATCAGCGAGGCGCCCTGGGCGCGCTGAAACCACAGGGTCTGGGTGAGCAACTGGCGCCGTGCCTCCAACATCAGCCGGGCGTCGGCCAGGATCCAGCCCCGGCTGCCGTGGTTCTTCACCATGGCCTGTCCGACTGCTGCGCCGTAACGGGATTCGTCGATCACCCGCCGGCCGTCGGCGTCGACGATGATCGCCGAGATGAACGCGCTCGGGGGCGTGATGAACTTCCACACCGAGACGTTGTCCATGCGGTCGGTCACCGCGCCGGCGCTGCGGGCCAGCGCGATACCGCTGCCGTCGTCGCCGCTGGTTCCCAATGGCAGACCGCCGTTGAACTCCGGTGCGTAGTGCTTGCGCCACTCGGTGTTGGCGATGAAGCCCCCGGCGCAGATGATCACCCCGCGCCGCGCGGTGATCTCGATGGTCCGGCCGTAGCGCTGTTGCAGCTTCTCCAGTCGCTGCTCCATCGCGGCGCGCAGGGGTGGATAGTAGACGCCGGGTTTCGAGGAGAGCGCGGACAGGCGGGCATAGCGGCGCTGGATGCGGCGCGGCGCCTGCCCCATGGTGGTGGCTCGTACCCCGGTCACCCGGCCGGACGGGTCCTGAAGCAGGTCGGTGACGGTGGTGTGCGGACGGAAGTCGACGCCGAGCCGGCGGGCCGACTCGGCCAGGGGTGCGTAGATCTGCTTGCCGGACGTGCCTTTGCCGTAGGCGCGGTGACCGCGCTGCACCGGCGGGGTCTGGGAGCGGAACGCTCCGGCGTTCTCGCTTCCCGAGTGGTACAGGTAGTAGCGGTTGTTGGGAAAAGACGTCTTGTAGGGGCACAGTCCGGGGTTGAACGGCACCCCGTGCGCCTGAAGCCAGTCGATCATCTCCGGGCTGCCGTCGACGAAGCGCCGCAACGTCTCGGGTTGCACCGCGTCGCCGACCTCCAGTCGCAGGTAGTCCAGCATCTGCTCGGCCGTGTCGTGGACTCCGGCGGCCCGCTGGACCGAGGTCCCGCCGCCGGCGTAGATGATGCCGCCGGAGATCGCGGTGGCGCCGCCACCGTTGGCACGGTCCACCGCGATGACGTCGGCGCCCAGTTCGCGGGCGGTGATCGCGGCGGTGGTGCCGGCCGCCCCGTACCCGACGATGACGACGTCGGTCGTCACGCTGGTGGTGGTCATGTGCGTCCTCTCCCTTGACGACGTGCGTCCAACGGCCCTCAATCTAACAGTCACTAGTTCGGCCTCCACGGGAGGTGACCAGCACCGATGGCGTGGCTCGGGCGAAAAGCGGAACATGTTCTAGCCAGGCGCGGATGCGCCGTGCGGCCGCCCTGCGCGCTTCCCGGCGGTGCAGGGGCGAAGATGAACGGCATGACGGTTCGGTTGTGGCGCGTGGTCGTGTTGCTGGTGGTGGCCGTGGCAGCTGCGGTGACGGCGGCGCTGCCCGCCGGCGCCGCACCGGACCCGGATCCGGTTGCGGTGGTCGCCGACCTGGTGGCCGCGGACCAGGCGTTGCGCAATCCGTCCTCGCCGGAGCAGGTGCTGGCCGCCGCCGCCCGGCGCCAGCAGGTCGCCTACCGCACCCTGGGCGCACACCCCGAGTGGGATGCGGTTGCCCGCCCTCGGGTTCCGGCGGCGCTGCTCGCGGTCTATGACCGCAACATCGACGCCCGGCGGCACCTCATTGCGTTAACCGATCCGAAGACCACCATGCCCGCGTGGCGGGTGGTTCCGCCGGTGCCGGCCAACGAGCTGGTGGCCAGCTACCGGGCGGCCGAGGCGGCGTCCGGGGTGCCGTGGAACTACCTGGCGGCGATCAATTTCGTGGAGACCGGCTTCGGCCGCATCAACGGGGTCAGCGACGACGCCGCGCAGGGCCCGATGCAGTTCCTGCCGTCGACGTTTGCGGCCTACGGCAACGGGGGAGACATCCACTCACCCCGGGACAGCATCATGGCGGCCGGGCGGCTGTTGGCGGCCAACGGATTTGCCACCAACAGGGACCGGGCGATCTGGAACTACAACCACTCCGACCACTACGTGCAGGCGGTCAACGACTACGCCGCGGTCATCGGGGGCGATCCGGCCGGGTTCGCCGGCTACTACCGCTGGGACACCTATTACCGCACCACCGCCGGCGACCTGCTGCTGCCGATCGGCTATTCGTCCGCGACGCGGATTCCCGTCGAACAGTATCTGGCCGCACACCCGCAGTAACGCTTCAGCGTTGCTGGGCGCGCCACTTGTCCAGCACCCGGCGGTCGCGTTTGGTCGGGCGTCCGGCGCCGCGCTCGCGTGCGGCCACCGGAGTCACCGAGGCCGGCGGGGGCGTGCGATCGAGATAGCAGGTCAGCGCGTCCGGCGCACCCACCCGCTTCTGAATCACCCGCAGCACCTCGACGATCCGGGTGCGATCGCCGATCTGTGCTCGCACCACGTCACCGGGGCAGACCGTCGTCGCCGGCTTGGCCGGGCGGTCGTTGACGCGCACATGCCCGCCGCGGCACGCCGCGGCCGCATCCGGCCGGGTCTTGGTCAGCCGCACCGCCCACAGCCACCGATCCACCCGGGTCGAGTCCATGTGGGCTCAGCGTGAGGCGTTGAGGATCTTGATCGCGAAGACGAGCGTGTCGCCCGGCAGGATCCCGGCGCTGGGCTGGCCCTGCGGATAGCCGTCCGCGGGGACCATGGCGACCGCGACCGTGGACCCGACCTTCTGGCCGGCGATGGCCTTCTGGAAGCCCGGGACCACGCGGTCGAGTCCGAAGTCGACCGGCTTGCCCCGCTCGTAGCTGCTGTCGAACACCGACCCGTCGCGGCCGTTGACACCCATGTAGCAGACCGAGACCGTGGCATGGTCCCCGACGACGCGGCCCTGGCCGGCGTGCAGGGTGTGCACTTCGGTGCGGGTCACCGTGAACGGTCCCGTCACCGCCACCCGCGGCGCAGCCGAGTCGGTGGAGCCGGTCACCGCGACGCTGCCGGTGGCGCCTGTGAGCGTCCACTCCGGTGCCACATCCTCGGCCGGCGGGGTGGCGGGGCAGGCGGTCACCGTGTCGCCGCCCGGGGGCATGAACAGATCGGTGACCGACGAGGTCTTCGACGACGAAGTCGTGCTGTCGGAACCCCCGCAGGCGGCCAGCGTCACGGCCAGCGCGGCGACCCCCGCGAGTACGAAGCAGCGAGATATACGCGAATTCATCTGGGTCAGGCTACAGCCCGGCCGGCCGCGGCGAGACCGTCGGTTATCCGGAGGTCTTGACCACCAGCTTGCCGACGTTCTTGCCGTCGAAGAGCATGTTGATCGCGGTCGGCAGCTGGTCGAAGCCCTCGACCACGGTCTCAAGCGGGGTGAGTTTTCCGGCGGTGATCAACTCGGCGATCTCGCCGGCGGCTTCGCGTGCGCGGCCGAAGTGATCGAGCACGATGAAGCCCTGCACGGTCGCCCGCTGGATCAACAGGTTGCCGAACGCGCGCGGCCCGGGCGGCGGGTCGGTCTCGTTGTAACCCGAGATCAGCCCACACAGCGCGACCCGCGCGCCGACGTTGAGCCGGGCAAACACCGCGTCCATGATGTCGCCGCCGACGTTCTCGAAGTCGACGTCGATACCGTCCGGTGTCGCTGCGGCGAGCTGGTCGGCCCAGTCGTCGGCGCGGTAGTCCACCGCCGCGTCGAAACCGAGCTGTTCGGTCAGCAGCGCGCATTTCTCCGGTCCGCCGGCGATCCCGACGACGCGTGCCCCGCTAGCCTTGGCGAGCTGACCGGCGACTGAACCGACCGCGCCCGCGGCGGCGGAGATGACGACGGTCTCGCCCGCGCGCGGCCTGCCGATGTCGCGGATCCCGACCCATGCGGTCAGACCCGTCATGCCGAGGGCTCCCAGGTAGGTGCTGGGTGAGACGCCTTCGGCGATCTTGACCGGGGCCAGCGGCATCGTGTCGGAGACGACGACGTACTCCTGCCAGCCGGTCAGCCCCTGCACGGTCTGGCCGACCGGATATCTCGGGTTGTTCGACGCGACCACCACACCCAGACCGCCGGCACGCATGACCTCGCCGATGCCGACCGGCGGCAGGTAGGACGGCGTGGCGTTGATCCACATCCGGTTGGTCGGGTCCAGTGAGATCCAGTCGACCCGCACCAGCGCCTCGCCGTCGCCGATCTGCGGCACCGGCTGCTCGTTGAGTTCGAACGTGTCCGGGCCGATGCGGCCGGCGGGCCGCTCACGCAGGAGGAAACGGCGATTGCGATCGGTCATGAGCGCACGCTACCGGATCGCAACGGTCCCTGGCAATGACATTGAATTCAATTGGCAAGCAATGCAATACAGGTCCCATGCGCGTCGTCCGGCGCGCTGTGCGCGGGTCGGTCCGGCGCGGCGCGGCGCGTCAGCCGGTTACGCCCAAGATCTTGATGGCGAACACCAGGGTGTCGCCCGGCCGGATTCCGGCGCGGGGCTGGCCCTCGGGGTAACCGTCGGCAGAGGTCATCGCCACGGCCACCGTGGATCCGACCTTTTGGCCGGCGATGGCCTTCTGGAACCCCGGTACCACCCCGGTGAGCGGGAAGTCGGCCGGGACGCCCCGCGCATAGCTGCTGTCGAACACCGACCCGTCGCGCCCGTTGACACCCAGGTAGCAGACCGACACCGTGGCGGTGTCCGCCACCACCGGACCGCTGCCGGCCCGCAGCGTGTGCACCTGGGTCGAGGTGACGCTGAACGGCGTGGTCACGTCTATCCGGGGTGCGCTGGTGTCGGTGGAGCCGGTGACGGCGACGCTGCCGGTGGCGCCGGCAAGCGTCCACTCCGCGGTGCCGCCGCTCGCCGGCGCCGCGCTGGGGCAGGTGTCGGCCGCCGCGGCCGTGCCCGCCGGACCGAAGGGCAGCGTCAGCGCTGCGACAGTGGCAGACAGGGCGAGCAACCAAGACATCCGAGGCGATTTCACCTTCGCCACGTTACAGGCCGGCGACGGCGTCATCGGCAGCCCGCCGCGCGCCGAAACCCGCCCCCTCGAACCGGACCCGCCACTAGTCTCTGCTGATGCACATCGACGTCATGGCCCTGCCGCAGCCGCTGGGAAACGCCGCCGAGCTGGCCCGTAACACCCAGGCGGCCGGGTTCTCGGGGCTGTTGTTCACCGAGGCCGGGCGCACCGCCTACCTCACCGCCGCGGTCGCCTCGCAGGCCGCGCCGGGCCTCGAGCTGTCGACCGGAGTGGCGGTGGCGTTTCCGCGCAGCCCGTTCGTCACCGCGCAGACGGCGTGGGAACTGCAGGAGGCCACCGGCGGCAGGTTCCGGCTCGGTCTGGGCACCCAGGTGCGCACGCATGTGGTGCGGCGTTACGCGGCGACGTTCGATCACCCCGGTCCCCGGCTGCGCGACTACGTTCTTGCGGTCAAGGCCTGCTTCGCCGCCTTCCGAACCGGCAAGCTGGATCACCATGGGCCGTTCTACGACCTCGATTTCATTACGCCGCAGTGGAGTCCCGGCCCCATCGAGGTAGCCGATCCCTGTGTCGACGTCGCCGCGGTGGGACCGTGGATGTTGCGGATGGCCGGCGAAGTGGCCGACGGCGTGCATGTGCATCCGCTGGGGGAGCCCGGCTACCTCGCGCGTCACGTGGTGCCGAAGGTGGCCGAAGGAGCCGAGAAGGCCGGGCGTCGCCCCTCGGAGATCGCCCTCATCGTGCCTGCCATGACCATCGTCGGCGACACCGATGAAGAGCGGCACCGGGAACGCGAACTCGTGCGGGCCAGTCTGAGCTTCTACGGAAGCACGCCGAACTATGCCTTCATCTGGGATGAGGCCGGATTCGAGGGCACCACCGCGCGCATTCGCGAAAGGCAGAAGGCCGGTGACTTCGCGGGTATGGCGGCGCAGATCACCGACGAGCATCTTGCCCGCTTTGCGACCGAATCGACGTGGGATGGTTTGGCAGACAAGCTGATCGACAAGTCCCGACAGACCGCGACCCGCCTGGTCTTGTACAACGCCCTCGGCGATCCCGAGCGGCTCGAGCGTTACGGCGAGGTCGCCCGGCGGATTCGCGCCGACAGCTGACGGCTAGGGCGTTGCCTTCCAGGGCTGTTCGTTGCGCCGCTGCCGTTCTCGTTCGCGGGCATGGTCTTTGACCCAGAACTCCTCGAAGCTCTCACCGCGACTCACGTTCGGGACCCGGTTCATCAGGTTGCTGAACCATTGCGGTGGCTCCGCCGGATCCCACTGGGGAACAACGGTGCTCAGTGCGGCCAGGGTCTTGAGCACGACGAAGATCGTGAACAGCGCCCGCGGGGCATCGGTGGCGGCGATGGCGAACAGACCGAACAGCAACGTCATATGCACGACCATCACGCGCCCCAGCCCGACGTTGGCAACCATCTCGATGTCGCGGAAGGACCAGCGGCGCAGGTTGGGCAGGTCGCGCAGAAAATCCGCTGTCAGGAAGAGGAATACCGACAGGCAGCCCCACCCGACACTGCGCCAGTTCAGGTCGATCAACGCAAGCTGCGGCGCCCGGTTGTAGGTGAGCAGCGCCAGAATGACGGCAAGGAAGAATCCGTGGGCGGCGCAGAAGGCCAGGCTGATCAGCGCGAAACCGGACAGGAACGTGGAATTGGGCGGGCCGCCGGCCTGCGGCGGCCGGTAGCGGAAGTGCCCGTATCGGGGGTTGACGCGCTGGTGCACCGCGATGCGGCCGATCACGAACAGGCACATCGCCACGTTCTCGAACCAGTACACCACCACGGTCGTCGCACCGGACCAGTGCTGCCCGAACCAGCCGAATGCCGGGATGGTGACCACGCCCAGCACGGTGAACACATGAAAGGGCGAGAAGGCGGGGCCGCGCCGCGACTCGGGTTCCGAATCGGGCTGCGCGGGCGGCAGGCTCATGCTGCGGTCATCCGGTGGTGCATTGCATGATCATGGGCTGCCGGAGGTCACCGGCGGGTCAGGTTCATCAACTTCACACCCGTGACCGTGCCGCGGTGAGCACCGCGTCGATGTCATCCCAGGTTCGGCGAATGATCTCGGCGACCGGCGGCAGGTCCACAATCCGGCAGGACACTTGGCCGGTGTTGGCGACGCTGGCCTCCATGTCGCCGCCGAAGTACAGCTCGGTGATCCTGCCCAGCAGTTGCGCATCGGATTGGTCTGCGGCGATCCGGGTGGCCAGTCCCGTGCGCAGCACACGCATGGTCGGGTTGCCGGGTACGTCGAGCAGCACGGTGCCCGCATCGTTGGCGGCGACGATGGCGTCCTTGAAGTTGGTGTGTACCGCCGACTCCTGGCTGGCGAGCATCCGGGTGCCCATCTGCACCCCCTCGGCGCCCAACACCACGGACGCGGCGGCCGACCGCGCGTCACAGATGCCGCCGGCCGCGATGATCGGGAGGTCGACGTTCTCGGCCACCAGGGGCAACAGCACCATGGTCGAGGCGCCGAGCAGGGACTTGAAGCCGCCGCCCTCCACGCCCTCGACCACCAGGGCGTCGACGCCGGCGTCGGCGGCCTTGCGTGCGCCCTTGAGCGAGCCGACGACGTGGACCACCGTCATGCCGGCGTCATGCAGCGGCTTGGTGAACAGCGCCGGGTCACCGGCGGAGGTGAAGACGTGGCGTACCCCGGCCTCGGCCAGCGTGTCGACGATCGACGGATCCTTCTTCCAGCCCTGGATCATCAGGTTGGCCGCCACCGGTTTGTCGGTGAGCTCGCGTACGCGACGAAGATCGGCACGCCCTTCCGGCGTCAGGGTCTCGATGACCCCCAGCCCGCCGGCCTGCGACACCGCGGCAGCGAGTTCGGCGCGTGCGATGTAGGTCATCGGGGCCTGGACGACGGGGTACTGGATCCCGAGCAGAGCCTGGATGCGGTTGGTCACGGCCTATTCAAACACCTGCGGTGTCACCCGAAGGGGGCTTGGGAGGCTGGGCCGCCGCCGTGTCAGGACACGTCGGCCTGGGCGCTGGGTGCGCTGCCGTCGAGCAGGACTCGCGCCACCTGCTCGGGGTCGTCGGCCATCGGCACGTGGCCGCATCCTGCCAGCCGGGTGTGGCGGGCTCGGGGGAGTCGTTGCTCGGCGATGCGCGCTTGGTAGGGCAACAGGATCCGGTCTCGTGCTGCCCACGCCACCGTCACCGGGATGTGCGCGCCGATCTCGCGGTCGAACACCTTCGCGGCCGGAAAGATCTGCTTCATCGCCGGAATGGCACGCCGCATGCCGTTGAGGTCTGCGACGAACTCCTCGGCCGGGATCCGTTCGGGGTGGGCTGAGACCACCCCGCCCATCAGTCGTCGCGCCCGGGGGTAGCGGGCGAGCCTGGGAGCGGCGGGCGCCAGCAGCCGGGCGCCGGTGGTCAGGAACCGGAAGACCAGGCGAACATAGGCGAAGTCGAGGGCGTTGTGCCAGTACGCCGCGGGCGACAGCACGGTGGCGCTGGAGACCAGGTCGTCGGCGGCGGCCTCCAGCGCGATCCGGCCACCCAATGAGTATCCGGCGACATGCGGGCGCTCAAGACCCAACTGGTCCAGAAGGCCGACGAGTTCCGTGCGCAGGGTTGCCTGCACATCGCCGTCTTGCACCACCAGATCGTGGGACTCACCGTGGCCGGGCAGGTCGAACAGCACCACGGTGCGGTGGTCGGTCAGGTGCTCCAGAACGGGATACCAGGCCTGCCTGCGGTGGGTGATCCCATGGATCAGGACCAGCGGATCACCGGTTCCGTGGATCTCGTGTTTCAGCATGTCGAAGCCCCCTCGTCGCGGCCGGCGATCGCGTCGGTCGACAACCGTCCCCCGGGCAACCGCCTGTCAACAACCGTAGCGTTACCGGTGATCGTGTGGGGGCCGCCGGCGGGTCCGTTCCGCGACGACGGGGTTCTTGGCGCCGCCGGAATCGCAGGGCACATTTCATCACGGTTGCAGTTGAGCAAAGGTACAGAAAGCTACCTGCGGCGGCAGGGCAGCCGACACCGGTTCGGTTCTACCGTGGCCGCTATGGCGATACTTCGCAGATTCGTGACAGGCGGGCGCGCGGTGCTTCACGTCGTTGCCTGTGCCGCGATGGTGGCCGTGCTCGGGTTCGCCACCACCGCCGTAGTTCACGCGGCCGCGGCGTCGGCGACGTTGGCGGTGACCTCGACGTGGCAGGACGGATTCATCGCCCGGTTCGTCATCGTCAACAGGAGTGCGGTGCCAATGACCGATTGGCGGCTCGAATTCGACCTGCCCGCCAATGAAGGGATCCAGCACGCGTGGAACAGCAGCGTGGGCCGATCCGGCACGCACTATGTTCTGGGGCCGGCGAACTGGAATCGGATCATCGCACCGGGTGGTTCCGCCACGGGTGGCTTCCGGGGAGTGGTGTCCGGGACATACGCACCGCCGGTGAACTGCATGCTCAACCGGCAGTTTCTCTGCACCTAGCGACGCGAAATACGCCCTGCCGCAGTCGATCTAGTTGGTGGTCGGTGGAGCTTGCGGTTGGAACGGCTCGTACCACCACCAGTCGGCGCGTTCTCCGGTCGGTCCGAAACAGGGCGCGACTGCGGGCGGTTCGCCGGTGGGTGGGCGCGCCAGCGACCCCGGGCGCAATCGCCTGCCGTCACTGTCGGTCACGCTGAGCCGGCTGGCCGGTCCGGTGATGGTGATGACGCCGCGATGATGCAGGCGGTGATGGTAGGGGCAGATCAGAACCAGGTTTTCCAGGTCGGTGGCACCGCCGTCTTCCCAGTGCCGGATGTGGTGGGCGTGCAGACCGTGGGTGGCCGCACAACCCGGGACAGCGCACGTCCGGTGGCGGTGCTCGAGGGCGCGGCGCAGCCGACGGCTGACCGTGCGGGTCGACCGACCGGAGCCGATCACCTCGCCGTCGCGTTCGAACCACACTTCGGCCGTGGCGTCACAGGTCAGGTATTGGCGTTCGGATTCCGGCAGAGCCGGGCCCAGGTGCAGGGCGCCGATCTGCCTATCGACATCCACGTGCAGCACCACCGTCGTGCGTTGCCCGTGGGGCCGACGTTGCACCTCGGCGTCCCAGCCGGATTCGACCAGGCGCAGGAACGCATCGATGTTCGTCGGCATCGGCGGGTGGTGGTCGGGCGTGGTGTTGCTGCTCTGGCGGTCGCGGCTCCACTCGGCGACCAGGGCATCGCGGTGCGACTGCAGTGCGGCGTCGAACGTCGCTGATTCGTGGTGCGGCAGGGCGATACGCCAGATGTCGAGGTCGGTGGTGGAGGTCTTGGTGATCGCCGGCTGCGGGTCGGGCCGGGGCTCGGGTTCGGGCCGCGGTTCGAGTTTGACCGCGGTGCGCAGTTGGTTGACGGTGGCAACTCCGGCCAGCTGCGCGTAGTGCTCATCGGAGCCGTCGGCGGCGCGCCCGGCGATCACCCCGACCTGATCCAGGGATAGGCGGCCTTCCCGCATGCCTTGGGCGCAGCGGGGGAACTGCGCCAGCCGGTGTGCCACCGTGCTGATTGTCTGGGCATTACCCGGTGACACTCCGGTCTTCCAGGCCACCAACGCTGCGATCGATCGGGCGCCGGTAGAACCCCACAGCTGGTCGCGTTCGATCTCGGCGGCGATCTCGACAATGCGCCCATCGATCGCGTTGCGCTGACCGGTCAGTTCGGCCAGTTCCTCGAAGAGCACCTCAAGACGTTCGTCAGGGCGCGTTTCCACTCCGGATGACGGCGTGGTCGGGGACATGACCTCAGCATGGCAGGAGGGTCCGACAAGTTTGGGCGGCGAAATTTGCACCGGCAGCCGGGGAAGTCCGGTCAGGAGGTGACGGTGCTCGTGGCAGCACCGGACTGCAGGGGCGCAAGTCCGAGATGATCGCGCAGCGTGGTGCCCGTGTAGTCGCTGCGGAACACGCCCCGTTCCTGCAGCAGGGGCACGACCTTGTCGACGAATCCGCCAAGGCCGTCGGGGGTGATGTGCGGGACCAGGATGAATCCATCGCTGGCATCGGCTTGGACCAGTTCATTGATTCTGGCCGCGACGGTCGCGGGGGAGCCGACGAAGTTCTGCCTGCCGGTGACCTCGATGATCAGCTCACGGGTCGTCAGGTTCTGCGCCTGCGCCTTGGCGCGCCACTCGTTGGCGGTCGCGACCGGATCGCGAAACATCCGGACGCTGGCCCGTCCTCGGGCGACGACGTTTTCGCCCACCAACGGGTCGACGGTGGGCAGTGGTCCGTCCGGGTCGTGATCGGACAGGTCTCGGTTCCACAGTTGTTCGAGGAACTTGATGGCCGTCTGCGGTGAGACCTGAGCCAACCGCACCTCATGGGCGAGTTCCGCCGCCTCGGCGTCAGTGTCGCCGAGGATGAAGGTGGCTGCGGGCAGGATGAGCAACTCGGCGTGGTGGCGTCCGTGTTTGGCCAGCCGCCCCTTGACGTCGGCATAGAACGCCTGCCCAGCTTCCAGGGTGCTGTGCCGGGAGAAGATGGCGTCGGCCTCGGCGGCTGCGAATTCGCGGCCCTCGTCGGAGTCTCCCGCTTGGAAGATCACCGGTCTGCCCTGAGGACTTCGGGGCACATTGAACTGCCCGGCGATATCGAAAAATGCGTCACGGTGCACGAACTCACCGGGCGCGGAGTTGGCCAGGAACACACCAGATTCCTTGTCGGCCAGAATCTCGTCGCCGCGCCAGGAGTCGAAGAGTACCTGCGCGGCGCGCAGGAAGCTGCGGGCCCGGTCGTAACGCTGGTGCTCCGGAAGGTACCCGCCACGGCGGAAGTTCTGTCCCGTGAACGCATCCCAGGAGGTCACCACATTCCACGCCGCCCGCCCATCGGACAGGTGGTCCAGGCTGGCGAACTGTCGAGCGACTTCGTAGGGTTCGTTGAAGGTCGAGTTGATGGTGCCCGCCAGACCGAGATGTTCGGTGACCGCGGCCAGTGCTGCCAGCACGGTGAAGGTATCGGGTCTGCCCACGACGTCGAGGTCGTAGATCTGGTCGTTCTGCTCGCGCAGCCGCAGGCCCTCCGCGAGGAACAGGAAGTCGAATTTGCCCCGCTCGGCGGTCTGCGCGAACCTCACGAACGAGTCGAACTCGATGTGGCTGCCGGCCGCCGGGTCACTCCACACTGTGGTGTTGTTGACGCCGGGGAAGTGCGCGGCGAGGTGAATCTGCTTGATGGGCTTGCTCATAGGAGATCCTGGTCAGACGGTCGCGTAGCGGTTGGCGGGGCGTTCGAAACCGAGCGTTTCGCGTAACGTCGGTGTTGAGTACTCGGTCCTGAACAGACCGCGTCGCTGAAGTTCGGGCACCAGAGCGCCGGTGATCTGGGTCAGATCGTGTGGCAGGACCGCCGGACGCAGCCGGAATCCGGCCAGACCTGCGGTGTGCCATTGCTGGAGCAGATCAGCCAGTTCAGCCGTTGTGCCGGTGAAGATCTTGGCGTCACTGGCCCATTCAGCGCCCGCCTGCTCGTCGAGTCGGCGTCGGCGTTCCTGCGCCCGGCTGGTCGTATCGTCGACGACCACAACCAGGTCGCCGAAGAGGAGAACGTCGTCAGCGCGCTGCACGGTGCGCCGCGCCGCAGCCACCTGCTGCACTATCGCGGCGACATCGGTGACCTCGCGTGGGGTCACGAATCCGACATCGGCAGTGCGGGCGATCAGCCGGTAGTCGTCGGCGCCGTGGTCGAGCGCGGCGACGATCGGTTGGCCCTGCGGCGGCCGGGGAGTGATCGACGGTCCCTTGACCGAGAACCACCGGCCTTCGAAATCGATGTAGTGCAGCTTGTTCCGGTCGATGAAACGGCCGGTGGTCACGTCGCGGATCTCGGCGTCGTCCTCCCAGCTGTCCCACAGACGGCGCAACACCTCGACGTAGTCGGCCGTCTCATCGAAGTGCGCGAGGATCTCTGACCGGAATCGTGGGTCGCGCAGCGATCGGGATGTCAACGGGGTGATCTTCCGACGGCCGAAGTGTGTGGCCGCGTCGGCTCGGCCCGCGATCTGCATCCGTACCCCGGCGCGGCCGCCACTGACGTAGTCGAGGGTGGCGATCGCCTTGGAGAGGTGAAACGGCTCGCTGTGGGTGGTCGTGATCGTGGGGACCAGTCCTAACCCGGCGGTCCGCGGGGCGACCCTGGCCGCAATCAGCACCGCGTCAAGGCGGCCGCGGACCCGGTCGACACGTCGATCGGGAGCGAACCTGTCATCGGACTGCAGTGTGAAACCGTCTTCGATGGTGACGAAGTCCAGCAGCCCGCGCTGGGCTTCGGCCACTAGGTCGGCCCAATAGCCGGCGGTGAAGAGGTCTGCAGGCCTGGCGTCAGGCTCTCGCCATGCACTGGGATGCCATCCGGCACCCTCGAGCGCGACGGCCAAATGAATCAATGTGGACGGCTCGGACATGAGGTCAGGCTTTCGTCGGTCGGCGGGGAAGAAGAAGCCGAAGCGGCGACGTTGCCCTTGCGGTTAAGACCGTCGCCGCCCACGACAACAGCACCAGGCGATGCGGCCAACTGCGGAACGCACAATCAGGTCCTCACGGTTGCGACACGGGCAGGTGTCTGGCCCGTGCCCACTGTAACCCAGTTGCGGTAGCGTTCATTCCCGCAAGACCGGAGCCGAAACCCGAAGCGTGGTGATTGTTCTCCCGCGGCACTTTCACTCAGTATGATCTGAAATAGGGTGTGCTGCATAGGAGGTCCCCCGCACCGTCGGCCAGGCGATGGGCATCGGAGCCGACGTGCGCCGCCCGTTATCGTGAGCTATGACGCCGCTGACAGTGCTGGACCTGGTCCCGATCTCCTCGGGTTCCAGCGCGGCGCAGGCGGTCCGCAACAGCATCGATCTGGCCCGCCACGCCGAACGTCTGGGCTATGCACGCTATTGGTTCGCCGAGCACCACCTCAATCCGGGAGTGGCGGGCACGTCTCCCGCGGTGATGCTCGCCGCGATCGCCCCCCACACCTCGACGATCCGGCTGGGCTCAGGTGCGCTGCAGATGGGGCACCGGACAGCGCTGTCGGCGGTCGAGGAATTCGGTCTTCTGGACGCGCTGTACCCCGGTCGCTTCGACCTCGGACTGGGACGTTCCGGCGGCCGCCCGGCGCCTACAGGCCCCAGAACCGATTCGGTCGTGGATGGCTATGCGCCCAATGGCTTACGTATTCCGGCGCCGTTCGACTATTCGGCGATGCTGAAATCGCCACGGATCGCACTGCAGAAGGAGTTGCTCACGCAGCCGGGCGCCGAGCCGCAGAATTACACCGAACAGGTCGGGGATGTTCTGGCGCTGATCGCCGATACCTACCGCGCCGCCAACGGTGAGAGCGCCCATGTGGTTCCGGGTGCCGGTGCGCACTTCCAGGTGTGGATCCTCGGCAGCAGCGGCGGCGAGAGCGCACTGGTAGCGGGGAAGAACGGCCTGCGTTTCGCCGCGAATTATCACGTGGCACCCGCCGGGGTACTCGAGGCCGCCGAGGGGTACCGCGCCGCGTTCGCGCCATCAGCTGGGTTGAGTGAGCCGTATTTGAGCATTTCAGCAGATGTCGTGGTCGCCGATGACGAGTCGACCGCCCGAGAGCTGGCCGCCGGGTACGGACTGTGGGTGCGCAGCATCCGCACCGCAGAGGGCGCGATACCTTTTCCGGCTCCCGACGAGGCGCGCCGGCACGTCTGGACCGATGCCGACCGGGCACTGGTGGCCGACCGCCTCGAAACGCAGTTCGTCGGTTCCGCGGTCCAGGTCGCGGATCAGCTTGAACAGTTGCGTGACGCGACCGGCGCCGACGAGCTGATCATCACGACCATCACGCACGATCACCGCGACCGGGTGCGGTCCTATCAGTTGCTCGCCGAAGAATGGGCTCGGCGATAGCGAAGGCCTCGCTGGGACGCTCGACCAGTCAGTCGCGGTTCGCCCCGTAGCGCAGCAGGACCGCGCCGCAGGCAAACGTGCGGTTCTCCAGCAGTCGCAGCGAGATCCATGACGGCAGGTTCGGGAAGAACGGCGTCCCGCCGCCCACGGCCGTGGGGGCGATCACGATCCGGTACTCGTCCACCAGCCCGTCCCGCACGATCGGTGCGGCCAGGGTCGCGCCGGCCACCTCGAGATTGCCGTCGGTTTCGGCTTTCAGCCTCGTCACGACCTCGACGGGGTCACCTCGCTCCAGCCGAGAGTTCCAGCCGACCGAATGCAGGGTGTGCGAGAAGACCACCTTGGGCATGGCGCGCCAGATCTGGGCGAAGTCGACGATCAGTGCGGGTGCGCCCGGGTCCTCATCGGCGGTCGGCCAGTATGCGGCCATCAGTTCGTAGAGTCGCCGCCCGTAGAACGACAGCGCTGTTTCCCGCTCGAAGTCGTTCCAGTATCGGTGCAGTTCCTCGCTCGGTTCGCCCCAGTCGATGCTGCCGTCTGCATCGGCGATGTAGCCGTCCACCGAGACGGTGAAGCCGTAGATCAGTCTGCCCACCCTGGCCAGTCTGCCTCGGAGGCGACCTGTGTGCCCGCATTCCGCCGTGCCTAGTGTCGCTGTGTGGACGACTTCGTGGCGCCTGACGGCGACCACTCGCCGGTGTCGCTGTCCAGCACGGGGGGACCGCTGGCCGGTTCCGACAGCAACGCCACGGCGGTGTACCAAACCGGCCCGACGTTGATCCGCTCCGGGTACAACGCGACCATCTGATCGAAATAGGCCCGTGGGGTCGGATTTTGGTCGATAAGTCGGCGGAAGGACAGGAGGTAATCGCGGGTCTGTTCGAGGATGGCGGGATCGTCGGGCAGCTCCTTGTTCTTATGACCGGCTACCACGGCCCGGGGAGCGAGCGCCGCTACCTTGTCGAGCGCGGCCAGCCACGACTCGAGTCCGCCGCCACCGCATTCGAGCAGGTATTGATGAACACCGTTGTAAGCGACGTCACCAGCGACAATCAATCCGATGGACGGGACGTGCAGCACAGTGGTGTCGTCGGTGTCGGTATGGCCCACCTCCACGGCGAACAGTCGGTGGCCCTCCAGATCGATTCCGGCGCTGGGAATCGGTTGATATACCACCGGGCTGGGCGGGATGAGGCCGGGAAAGTCGACATCCCACAGCTGGGCACGGCCGACAGTGCCCTGCTGGTGCATCATCGCGATGGTGCCATCCGTGGCATAAGCCGGTGAATCCGGGAACCGTTGCAGCAGAAGGTCGGTGCCGAACCAGTGGTCACCGTGGCCGTGCGTCGAGTAGGCGGCAGTCAGATGTTTGCCGGAGCGTTCGATCCAGTCGCCGACGCGGTCCACCTGCTCGTAGGTGAAAGGTGGGTCCACCAAGACGGCGTCGCGCTCGCCGTAGATCAGCGTGGAGGCGACCGGCGAGGAGATGATGGGGCTGCCGTCGGGCAGCGTCTGCGCACGGTGGCGTCGCACGCCGTCGTTGACCAGTACCTCATAGTGCAGATCAGACATGTTGTCCTCCTTTCGGGATTCAGGGCTATCAGGGGCCTGAAGTTCCGCGACCTCGCCGTCCCAGCTCGAGTGGTCGCCCGCGCCCCTAGCACCAGCATGACGGTCGTCCTGCCACCGTCTGGCGATCCTTCCAAGGCAGCGAGGCCGCCGCCAACCGGCTCTTACGCTTTCACAGGAGCGAGGCGTCCGGACCCGTGGTAACCCCGGGGTCTGATACCCCCGCTGTTCGACGACCCGGAGTTGGTTCGTTACCTGATTCTGGTCGGGACCGGCCCCGAGGGCGGCCACGACTTCGCCCGGTTTACTCCGGGGGTTCAGGAAGTCAGCATGCGCCCACATCCCGTGCCCGAAGACCTGGTGTATCTGTTCTTCGCCCACACCGATCACAGCCGAAGCTTGGGCAAGGCCTACCTCGAACGGCTGGCCCGCCGCACCACCGACAATGAGCCGGAGGTCAGCGCAGACACCACCAATGCCCAGCTGGAGGCCATCGGCGCGTGGGGGACTCCACCCGATGAACCTCAAGACCGATTCGCAAAGCTGGGCGGTATACGCCAGCCGACCCTCGTGGTGAACGGAATCGAAGATCGGCTGGTACCCACCATCAATTCCTATACGTTGGCCCAGCACATTCCGAATGCACAACTGATTCTCTATCCAGATGCCGGGCACGGATCACAGTTCCAATACCCGGAACGCTTCGAGGCCGATGTGCATTCGTTCTTCAACGCGGTAGCACCGTCCTAGGAACGCAACACGCCCCGCACGCGCGCTGAGTCCCTCAGGTGGTTGCCGCGGCCACAAGCACTTCCAGCGCGGCGATCCGCTCTTCGACGGTGCCCGATACCTTGGCGAGCAGGGTACCGACGCCTGCGTCGCGATAGGCCCGCACCCGCTCGGTGATCCGCTCACGGTCACCAATTACGTTGGTGAGTCCGCCGAGTTCCAGCGGGACCGCGGCGCGGGCGGCGGCCTTGTCGCCCTGCTGCCACAGGCGAGCCACTTCGTCGACCTGCTCGGCGAATCCGAGTCGGCCGAAGGCCTGGTTGTAGAAGTTCTCCTTGCCGGCACCCATCGCTCCGATCGTGAACGCATAGCCGGCCGCATGCTCGCGAATCAGTTCATCGGTGCGGGCCTGATCCTCGGTGACCTCCAGCGCGACGGGGGCCACCAGGTCCAGCGCTGCCAGGTCGCGACCTGAGCGTGCCGCTCCCTGCGCCAGTGGCTGGATGAACACCTCAGCCAGCTCCGGGATGAAGGCATTGCCCAGCCAGCCGTCGGCGAGTTCACCGGTGAGGCGCAGGTTTGCCGGCCCCATTGCGGCGACGTAGATGGGCACCTCGGCAGGGAGCAACGCCGGAACCAGTGCGGCGCCGCGACTGTCGGGGAGCGGCAGTCGGTACTCCTTACCCTCGTACTGCAGCCGATCGCCCCGGGCGACCATCCTGACGATGTCGATGCTCTCCCGTGTTCGCTGCACCGGGTGCTCGAACCTCACGCCATACCAGCCCTCCATGACGCGGGGGCCCGAGACACCGATCCCCAGAGTGAAGCGGCCGCCGGAGAGCTGCTGCAGACTCAGGGCCGATCCGGCCAGCATCGCTGGCGTGCGCGAACCCAGCTGTACGACGAACGTGCCCAGCCGGATCGAGGTGGTGCGGGCGGCCAGATACGACAGGCCGGTCAGGGCGTCGTAGCCCCAGGTCTCCGGTGCCCACAAGGAGTCGACGCCGATATGTTCTGCGGCCTGCGCGAACTCCACAGCGCTGGGCTCCTGCGGCTGGACTGCGACTCCGACTCGCATGCTTGCCCCTTTCCGTGGCAGTTGACCTAGAGTATGTTTCCAACCATAGTTTTGGGAAGGGGACGTCGATGCGCTACCGGGATACGCCGATCGTTCAGGAATCCGCAGTGATCGCCGCTGACCCGCAGCGTGTCTGGGAGCTCGTCACCGATGTGACTCTGCCGGTGCGCTTCTCGCCCGAGCTGGCCGCCGTGGAGTGGATCGAGGGTGACGCGGTGGCGGTGGGGAACCGGTTTCGTGGCCGCAACAGCCACGCTGCCCTCGGCGAGTGGAGCACCGAATCGGTGGTCGTGGAGGTCGAGGAGGGGCGCCGCTGGGTCTGGGACGTGTCCGGTGCCGAGGGCCAACCGACCGCTTCTTGGGGCTTCGAAGTCGAAGCCGTCCGCGACGGAACCCTGGTGCGGCAGTGGGGCCGGATGGGTCCGGGTCGTTCAGGTTTGAGCTTGGCCATCGACCGGATGCCCGAAAAGGAGGGTCGGATCATCGACAATCGACTGGCCGAATGGCGCGAAGGGATCAAGGCTAATCTGCGCGGGATCGCTGAGCTGTGCGGCAGCGATGATTCGGGCACGGCAGGCTAGATCCTTCCGATGCCCCCGCGCGGACAGACACGGCGCCGCATGTTGGATGCGGCGATCGTGGTGATGCGCGAACGCGGCGCAGCGGGGCTTTCCATCGACGAAGTACTGGCCCGCAGCGGCTGCCCACGCGGATCGGTCTACCACCACTTTCCGGGCGGACGGGCCGAGCTGCAGCGCCAAACGCTCGAGTACGCGGGGGAGGCCTACGCCGGGATGATCGCGCGCGCGGCCGCCAAGGGGGGATCTGCGGCCGTGATCGGCCGGGTGATTGCGTTCTGGACCACGGTGCTGACCGAGAGCGATTTCCGGGCCGGTTGTCCCGTGGCGGCCGCGGCGGTGAATCCCGCTGTGGGGGAAGATGAGTTGGCTGGCCGCGCCGCCGAGATCTACCTGGTCTGGCGAGATGCCGTGGCGGCAGCCTACATAGGCGAGGGCGCCACTGCTGAGCGCGCCGAAGTGCTGGCGAACACCGCTTTGTCCACGTTGCATGGTGCGATCACCCTGTGCCGGATTACTCGTAGCCTGGGGCCGCTGGAATCCGTGGCGGAATCGCTTCGAGCGCTGGGCGTTTCTGGGGCGCAGCCTTCGGGCCCGCCGTCGGGAGGCGGTTGAGCGCGATGTCCTATACCGGGCCGGCATTCACCCGCTGGCCCAATCAGGGCAGAGCTGAACCGACGAAGGACGATATCTGCCGTCTTGCTTCTTTGGATTCCGGAGTCGGCAACAGGATGAAACCGTGAAATCCGCCGGCTACTTCGATGAGCCTGGCGTCTACACCGGCAGCGTGCATACGGGTCGAGACCGCGCGAGAGTCATCCAGTAAGCAGTCGTGGGTGCCGACGACGATCAGGGTGGGAGGAAAGTCGTCAAATGAGCCGTAGAGCGGGGACACGAGAGGCATCCTCAAGTCACAGTCACCGGCGTAGGCCCCGGCGCTACGCGAGAGACCCTCGTGGGACAGCAGATCTCGGTCTTCGTTCCGGATAAAGCTGTCGGAACTGTTGGTCAGGTCCGCCCACGGGAACATCGTCACCAGAGCCTTCGGTGCGTCACCGCCTCGGTCGAGCACTCGCCGTACCAGTGACATAGCCAGTCCACCTCCGGCAGATTCCCCGATAACGACCGTAGGCCGATCACGCGCTACCTCCGAATAGACCGCCCAAACATCATCGAGTGCCGCGGGGAACGGATGCTCTGGCGCAAGTCGGTAGTCGACACTCACCAGTTCCGCACCGCTGGACCGGGCCAGGCCGCTGTGGGCACGGGCCGCCAGAGAGCTACCGGCAACGAATGCCCCGCCGTGTACGTGGATGATCAGCCCTGTGTTGGCCCGGGCGGGGCGGAACCACCGGACGGGCACGCCGGCCACCGTCGCGGTGCTCTCCTGGACGCCGCGCACCCGCCGCTGGCGCGACTCCATCGATTGGGTGATCTTGCGTGTTCTGCCTACGTCGTGCGCCCCGGTTGCGTGCGATGCCGCCCACAGGATGAGCGACTGCAGAGCGACCAGCCGTCGGCTGGCCCGATACGACTTGGGCACAGGCCTTCTCCTTCAGATCACCAAGAGCATTGATGTGTGCCACCTGCAGGCCGACCGTCAGCATCGCGGCCTGACCGGAGCTGGCCAGATGCACTTCGTGTATGCGGTGAGCCTACGGGTCGCCTCATGCGGCCCGGGCGGGGGAGAATTGCTGCATGTCGACTTTGCTCTGGATCATCGTTGCCGTGCTTGCCATCGGGACGATCGCCGGCGGGCTGCTGCGCATGCAGGCGTGGTTGCGCCGGCCGGTACCGCCGGAAGTGATCGAGGCCGCGCACCGCGACGACGCCGAGGACGATTGACGGTTGCTCAGGTGCTGCTGTTGACCAACCGTCAGCCGCGCCGCCTCCCGAAGACGCCGCTGCAGGCCGGCTCATTCCAGAATCCCCCGTGCGGCGCGCTCTGCGATCAGCATGACGGGTGCATTGGTGTTTCCCGACGTGATGGTGGGCATCGCCGACGCGTCGACCACCCGAAGCCCGGCCACGCCATAGACGCGGCAGTCGGTATCGAGCACCGTGGTGGCCGACGTGGGTCGGCCGCGTCCGTCAAAGGCGCCCATAGCGCAGGTGCCCACAGGGTGAAAGATGGTCGTCCCCAGTTCTCGGGCTGCGATCTGCAGGTCTTCGTCGCTCACCACCTGTGGACCGGGCAACACCTCCTGCGGGCAATGGCGGGCCAGGGCCGGCGCCGCCATGATCTGCCGGGTCATTCGCAGGCCGCGTACGGCGATGTCCAGATCCTTCTGTGTGGACAGGTAATTGGCAAAGATCTTCGGGTTGCTCAGCGGATCCGCATCGGCGATGCGTACCTGGCCGCGCGAGGTGGGTCGCAGATTGCAGACCGAGGGAGTGATGGCCGAGTAGGGGTGCAGCGGTTCACCGAACTTCGGCAGCGACAGTGGCTGTACGTGCCATTCCAGATCAGGGCTGGCCAGCGACGGATCGCTCTTGGCGAACGCCCCCAGGGTGGACGGCGGCATGGTCAGGGGGCCTGATCGAAAAAGCAGGTACTGGGTTGCCATGCCCGCGCGGGTGAGCCAATTTCGATACAGCGTGTTGAGCGTTCGCGCACCCCGGACGCGGTAAATCGTTCGAAGCTGCAGATGGTCCTGAAGGTTCTCACCCACCCCGGGAAGATCGACGAGGACCGGCACGTGATGCTGGGCGAGCAACCCGGCCGGTCCCAGACCCGAAAGCTGCATCAGGTGAGGCGAGCCAATGGCTCCAGCGCTCAGGATCACCTCTTTGCGGGCTCGGACGTCGATGGTCTGGCCGTCTTTGAGCAGCCGCAGACCGGTGACGCGGTGGCGCGCCGTGGTCCAGGCGCCCTGACGCTGCGCCTGGAGAACCTGATCGTCGGTGTGTAGCCGCAGGGCCCGGGTGTGCGTATAGACGGTGAGATTGGGGCGGTGAGCGACCGGGTGCAGGAAGGCGTCGGCCATCGACCACCGCCGGCCCCGCCGTTGATTGACATGAAAATACGCACTGCCGGAGTTGTCGCCCCGATTGAACTCGTCGATCGGCGCGATGCCCACCTGGTCGGCGGCGGCCTGCCAGGTGTCCAGGATCTTCCAGCGCACCCGCGGCCGCTCGACTCGGATCTCGCCACCGGTGCCATGCCAGTCGTCGGCGCCGCCGAAGTAGTTCTCTAATTCCTTGAAGATCTCCAGGGTCTGGCCGACACGGTCTGGGCCACCCCAAAGCCAGCGTTGGTCACCGGTAGCCTGCGCCCACAGTTCGTAATCGCTTGCCTGCCCGCGCATGTGGATCATGGCGTTGATCGACGAGCAGCCGCCGATCACGCGCCCCCGCGCGTAGAGGATGCTGCGCCCGGCCAGACCGGGATCAGCCTCCGTCGCAAAGCACCAGTCGGTTCGAGGGTTGGCGATGGTGTACAGGTAGCCCGCCGGCACCTTGATCCAGAACCAATCGTCCTTCCCGCCGGCCTCGATCAAGAGCACGCGGTGTCGCGGGTTGGCGCTGAGTCGGTTGGCCAGCAGACAACCCGCGCTGCCTGCCCCCACGATGATGAAGTCGAATTCGGCCACAGGGCACTCTTCCGGCACCATTCCTCCATTGCCGCGGGGATGCACGTCTCAGTGTGCGCGATGACAGTCCGAAGCGGGCGCTCATACCGCGCGATGATCACCGCCGGGGGCAGTGCCGGCACACGGAGTGTCGCCGGTCATTCGGCAGTCAGAACCTCCACCTCATCGCCGACGTGTATGGGCCCGGAGGTCAGGATCCGGAAGGCCGTTCCACCGCGCCGATGCATCGCCCTGGCCGCGCCGGGGGCAATCCAGTCATCCAACAGCCGGCACGGCGCGGCGATCCGCACCACCTCGAGTTCGACGTCACCGATGCGGACTCTGTCCCCGGGGCGGGTGGGGATATCACCGGCGTCCACGGTCAGGTTCCGCCGTGTTGCGCCGGGGTCGATGGCATGGCCGAGATCGGCCGCTGCGAGATCCAGCAGCTCACGCGACTGAACGGTGACGTGTCGGTGCCTGGCGCCGTGATACCTGTCGCCGATCAGCCCCTTGCCGGCCTCGGCGTCGACCGCAGGAACTGACCGGTTCGGCACTTTCCGGCCGGGCGCGATGTGGATGGCGACAATCCGCATGGAGCGTCAGTCTAGGTCTCGGGGTGCCCGCATGGTGAAAGGTGCTGGTATGCAATGTGTCAGGGGAGAGGCGCCGGCCCCTGGGTTACGCGATGCTGCTGAAAATCGCACCGACCAGCCCACCCAGGATGAGTATTCCCACTATCACCGAGGCGTAGATCGTGCGGCGTCGTCGGTGTTGGCGGGCGCTGTCGATCGCCACCGCGATGCTGACGAGCATCAACGCTGCATAGGCCGACGGGTCTGCTGCACGATCAGGTGACAGTTTCGGTCACGCGGCCTGACTGGCCGGTGTGGTCATGATGGCTTCGAACTCGATCGGGGTCAA
>NZ_JRMK01000060.1:0-24416 GCF_000972925.1 Mycobacterium sp. UM_Kg1
ACCAGCCATGTTCTCCATCGTCCCTTCCAGCCCAACCTCGGGCTACAGGACTCTAAAACCAGCCGGTCTCATCCATGGGGAACATGCCATCGGCACGTGGTGTTGTGAACGGGAATTGGGTTGACGCGTAAGTCAAACGGCACCCACCTGCCAACGCAGTTTGGGCAAGCCGTCGGATCTCGTTGATGGTCACCGCGTTCAGAGGTGCGCTGCGGAGGCAGATATCGCTGGCGCACCCGCTCACCAGGGTTGAAGTCTGCGGACGCCCGTGAGCGTGCTGGGCCTCGGTGGCGAAGTCGGTGAAACCCAGATAATCGGTCTCACCCTCCCCGTAGATATTGATCATCACGGCGTTGCCGATGGGATTGATCGGCGTACCTCGATGCTGAGCACGATTGTCATTTCCGGGCGCAGAAACCCGAGGTGGTGTGGGGCAGAGCAGATGATTGTGCGGGGCTCCTGCCTCGCTCGGGGAGACGAGGCCGGCAGCGGGTGGCGTCGAATTCTCGAAGTCGAGCACTTCGTCGTCTAGACTTTTTATCGTTTTCTTGCCCACAATGCGGTCGGCTGTGTTGTGCCCAGGGGCCAAGATGCCGCGGCTGTTCTTATAATCTTCGACCGCGTCGCCGGTGTCACTTCCGTAGACGCCATCAACTACGAGGCTGGCGCCGTTGACCTCAATGAGCGCAATCTGGATTCGTCGCACGTGCTCGCCGGTGTCATGGAGACCTTCTCCTATATGCGCGGGATCCGATATCAGGCAATCCTCTAGCTGCTGATTGGCGGATGGTGAGGTGAGCAGCATGCTCTTGAGGCCCATAATTCGTCCCCCTCTGACGCTTACTGATGTTAAGCCCGGCACGGTATGACGAGCGGCGAATGGACTCGCCAGTTGGCAAGTCCGATGGCGGGCGCCCGCTTCCGAGTCCGCCTGATCGGTACCCCTGTTGATCCGGAGGCCACCTGGGGCCCGGTCCTCGAAGTGGCTGGAACGGTGATCCTGGATCACTATCACGCTTACACCGTACGAGCGTCGGGGCGAGGGGGGTTCAGTAACCGATTACTGGTTTAGGTCGCCTACTGGAATCGAATACTGCTTGCGCACCGTTGCGCTATTTGGCCAGGAATGCGCTGGTGCCGAGATGGGCGCGGGGGCGACCCTCCCGCGAGCGCACCACCGCCAAGCGTCACGGCTTGGTCGGACAGTCGGGCGGCCGACTCGCGGATACGCGGGGCCTCGAACGCTTGGGCGCAGTGCACAACGGCCTTCATCGACTGGCCCGACTTTCACCGTCGTCCGACCCGAGCCAGGGCCGTATGTCAGCGCGAAATGAAGTAGTCAACTACCTAAGCCGCACTCAATTTTCAGCCATAGGCTCGACGTAGCTGCCTACTCGTCGCAAAAGTTGGGGGTCGAGTTGCCATGAACGTCGTGTTGGAGCGGCTCATTGGACTTACCGGGAAATTGATGTGGGCTGCGGGGGTGGATCCCAATTCCCTCCCCGAGATGCGGGCAATGGTGGCCGCGAGTTTGATCACCGACGACCCGGCCGGGCGCCCGCTGGCAAACGAGCCCGGCGTGGAACCTGAGATCTGGGAGGCAGCCGAGGCGGGCGGTCGCATTGCCGACCGGGTCATGGCGGCTGGCTCGCGGCTGCGGTTCGTCCGTGAAGACTTTCTGGCGGTTCATTCAGCAGCCGAGCGCAGTACCCAGGTGTTTGGGCCGTTCATCGACGCTGACAGCGGGCTGGTGCAGTTCTCGATTTTTGAAAGTGTGCAACTCGTCAAAGTCGTGGCCACCACCAGGTTAGGAGGAGCCCTCTTCCCCCTGCGCGAAACAGTTCTGCTTTTGCCGCGGGGCACCACCGCTGGGGACGCCGCCGACACCTTCACCGTTCCCGGGGGCACGGTGTGGATTCGCGCCCGCTTCCTGGTGCCCGGCGCCGCGGGCTTCGTGGCACTGCGGACCGCGGGCGGCGAGTTGGTCGTCGACCGCGCGGGCACCAGAACCGACGGCCCCGATGCGCTAGTCCTCCCGAATCGCGCCGCCTGGACGCTGGTCGTGGAGCCCGAGCAGCCACCACCGTCAACGGCGGGTGGATCCGACGGGAACGCTGTTACGGTCCGACTGCCGTCACAGCTGCGCGTGCACAGCACCAATTCACCGGTCGTCGCCGGGGCACTCGAGGTCACGGGGTTCGGGGCGACGCTGGGGTTTGACACCCCGACCGGCGCCGCGGTGGCCGGTGGCGATGCCGTGGCGTTTCCATACGAACCCGGCGGACAGGCGTGGACCATCGCAGCGAACCGCTCGGCACTGTTCGCTGTGCACCTCGATGAACCCGCCCCGGTATCGGCCGCCGCGTGGTCGATCCCGCTAGTCAGCACACCGGTCGAGAAGCCGGAGGAGGCCCGCCACGGCGGCTCGGTGAGCGTGCTGCTCAACGGCGGACCGTCCAGCCGAATCCTCGGCGTCGCCAGCGCATCGGTGTGGCAGCGCACCGGCCTGGTCGTCAATGCCGACGGTATCGAATTGGCCGGGCAGTCCGACACCAGAAGCATGTCAGTCGATTTCGGGTTGTGGAACCAGGTGCGAAGCACCGTCACCCTTGGCGGCCCGGACGTCGCGTGGCTACGCCACGCCAGCCGCCGCGGGGGCGCTGACACCGTCGGCTTCCGGCACGGGTGGTTGGTGAATCGGTGGGATTTACCTGCCGCAGCGACAGGAACGCCGTTCCCATTCGAGGGAAAGGTCGGTTCACTGCAGCTGTACTCCGAACCCGACGGCATGTTGCGAGCGCACTGCGGCGCCGAGGTCCCCGAGGTCCCTGATCAGACCTGCGGGTATGCGTTGGAGAATCTGTACCTGCATGTACGGCCACCGCGGTCGATAGCGTTCGCGGGCAGCGGCACCACGCCCTGGAAGCTGGCAGATGGTCACGCCCGGCAGTTGTTCGACGTGCGGGTGGCGCAGCCGATGCTGCCGGACCCGTATGCCGCCAACTGGCAGGTCGAGCACCTCGATGTCAACGAGCAGAGGTCGGGGTTCGGGGTCACCCTTATCTGGGTCGACTACCACCGACCCTCGATGCAGGCCGAATTTACTCGTCCCGTCAGTCTTCCGGCGCCACCGGATGCTGGTGGCGCAGCGCCCGACCGAAACAGCGCGCGCGGGACGTTTCAGCTCGTCACCGGCACCGGCGACGATTATCTGGCCCTCCTGGACCTGTCGTGTCGCGATCATCTGTTCGGCATCGCGGTGCGCCCGCATCGGGAGCCGACAGCGTTCGCCGCACAGATCGACCAGCACAATAGGATGACCCTGCCCCTGCAGCAGGTGCAGCTTTTCATGCAGCCCCAAATACTTTGGGAACCAGTACATTTCGTCCGAAATCTACAGTCAAACACAAAGACCGACTGGGTTGCCTCGACGACGCACGGTGGGCCGACCCTGATCACCGCCTATCGCGACCGCAGGATGAAGCGGGTGCCCGCCCTACCCGGCCGGGTCGCCTCCGAGATTGTCGACGTCTTTCTCGGAGACCACCGCGCCGCCGCGCTGTTCGCGCTCCCGTTCGGTCTGCAGGCCTACGTCGACATGTCGCTGGGAGAGGGCCAACCGGTCGAGGGCCGATTCCTGGTGTCCGCCGCTCTGCACGAGCACGCGTTCGTCGATGACCGCGCCGACGTTTTCCTGGCGGCAGCGTACCTGAGACTGATCGCCCTCGGCGATGGCGTGTCGACCGGCCCGCAGGACAGTCACCGCCTGATGCCCGGGGCCATGACCCAGACCGAACACCTGCGCCAGCCGAACCGCAACTCCCTGCGCAGTGTACTGAGTGACGAAGTCATGAGCGTCGTAAACCAGTCGTTCACAACCTCGGTGCCGCTGCATCAGATCGACCTGTCGGGGTACGGGCTCAGTGCGTTCAGCGACTGGCGCACCGGGGTCATCGACACAAAGGATGTCATTGCCGACAATACGGGTGTCACGACGGCCCGGTTCGATGTCATGGTCGGCCGCACCGCCTATGAGGTAATTCAACTGCAGTCGCGACTCTGGGCGCCGCAGGCTCGGGTCGTTCGGACGGTCATCCTCGAACGCGGCAATTCCGGCATCGTGCATCGCGCAGACAGCGGTTGGGTTGCCGTCGAAGACGGGGACTGCACCCGCTACGCCCCGATCGACACCGGAGTAGTGCAGAAGTACCGCAACATCCGCAACATCCGCATCCTGGACAAGCCGCTGATCGACGTCGACGGCACTTGGTCCTGGCAGGAGGTGCGCTACGACGCCGACCTGGTGCTCAACAGCCGCGGCGCCGGCATCGAAGGGCAGGTCGTCACCGTCCGCGACCACCAGGGCTACGTGCAGATCACCCCGGTCGACAACCCAGCCCTGCCACACCCGAACCCCAACCACATTCCAGGACCCAAACAGTTCGCCGCGCTGATGCGTAGGGTCGGCCACCCCATCGGGGGCGCCATCGATGCCGCGATCAGACTGGGCGGCACTCTCGCGATGCAGCTCTCGCACCTCGAGGTCGCCCTGGCTCGCACCACGCCACCCGATACCACCTTCGTGCTGGCCGTAAGCGGAACGCCGACACTGCCTGCCGCAGGGCGCTGGACCGCGGTCGCCATCGACGGGACCACCAAGGATGTATCGGCAGTGGACCCCCGTCGCGGGGTTCCAGTCGTTCGCCGCCACTCGGAGGCCAACTTCGTTTTCCGGCACGCGGCCGACGCCTACGACACCAAGGCCACCGAGCATGGCTTCCTGATGGTCACCGACACCGCGCGGGTGCTGTTTCCGAGCCCTCGGATCGATCCCTCAGCCCAAGGCACGCTGAATACCCAGCCGCCGTTGGTGGCCGATCCGTCCGCGCTTGCCCAGGCCAGCGGTGTGTTTCCCCGACCACCGTTTGCGCTGCAGTGCACCACAGAAGCGCAGTTCACCCTGTCACCCCAAGACCATTGGAACCTGCCTTTAACACAGTTCACTTTTAATGCACCAACCGGCGGTATCGCGCAGGGTTCCGACTGGTCTATCGAGCGCCAGTTCGAGGCGGGCCAGCAGATCAGGATTGCCGTAGATTCCGCTAACGAGCTCGCCCCGTGGGCATTGGCGATCACCAACCCCGACACGTTGGGACTCAATGTCGCAGGGTTCCCGGGCCGAATGGTCGCAATCATTTCGACGTTCGAAGCCGCCGCGACCACTGCGGCGGGCTACAACACACCCACCGTCGAACTGGGCCCTGCGCTGCGCGATATACAGCAAATCATCGACGCACTCAAGGCATTCGTCGGAATCGACTTCGCCATCGACGTCAATGTCACTGCGGGCCATGGCCCGTCCCCGTCCTTCGTGGTGCGGATGCACCTGGCACTGCGGCTACCCGCTAATACCAATGACCGTGTTGACATCGGGGTTGGCAAGTTCCGGGGCGAGTTCACCGTGGATGGAACGCTGGCGGCCGCACCCAGTGGGGTGAGCCGGACCCAACTGGCGGTAGCGCTACGCGGCGACCTGCAGCAGATGATCTTTCCGGCTATCTACGTTGGCGGTCAGTTCCTGTTCGAGGTCGCGATCGAAGATGACAGGTCGACGATCAAGCTGGGCGCCGGCGTCGTCGCCTCGCTCGGTGGCGAGCTGATCAAAGGGCTCATCGAACTCGAAGGCACGGTGAGCTACGGCTACACGCTGGTCCCTGAAACCTTGCGGCCTGGCGTCATGCTCGGTCTGGACGTGCAGGCCACCTTGCTATCAGGTTTGTTGGGGCTGTCGTTCGGCGTGCACACGATGGCTCAGATCGCACGGCTCCCGGGGGCCATCGATGACAGCGTGACGATTTGGGCCGAGCTCCGAGTTGCCGCCACCGTCCAGGTTGCGTGGGCGGTCGAGGAGACCTGGGACATTCATACGCAGTTCGAGCAGGAATTGCCACTCTTGCCGTTCGCTGTCGCTTTCGGCGGAGGGCCACTACCCCTGGCGCTCGCGGCCGCGGCGTTGTGAGAGGAGACAAATCATGGCAGCTACCGCACCCCTGAAACTGCTTGCCTTCCCCCAGTTATGGGCGCAGGACAGCTCCACCATGACGGTACGGTTCGTTTGCCTGCCCGCAGGGTCACCCGTGGAACCGTTGGCCGCCGGCGTGCCGGCCTTCGCCGACGCGAATCTACAGTTGCAGGCCCGGATGATCGGCAGCCTCGACCACGCCCCGGAGTCTGCTGCCAGCATCGGCGTGGGACCGCTGACACTCCTCGAAGCACCCACCGACAAAGCCGCCCTGTTCAGCGAACTCGCAGAACACATTTCTATCGATCCCGTGCCGCCGGTGGCACCGGGCGCCCGGCCCCGCTTCCGCAAGTCGGTCACGGCCAGTTACCGCAACCTGATCGGCAGCCGGCAACTGAGCCGCTATCTCACTGAACCCGGCGAATTCGAGTGCGCCCTCCACGGTGCACACGACAGTCAACCGACAACACCGGTCACAATTACACCCCGGCTGCGCTGGGGTCAGCTAATTGCGTTGGCGCTGCGGCAACCTAAGCTCGCGACCGCACTGGGCCTGATGGGGCAGACCGAGGTCGAACTGCCCGACCTCGCGCTGTATGAACGCGGTGGCTGGCTCTACTTCTGGTTGGACTTTTCAAGTGACGGCGCAGGAGTCGCCGGCCTGGTCGAGTCGTATGCCGCCCGCATCCCGCCTCTGAGGGACAGCCGCAACCTCTATACCGCAGTTCTGTTCCCGATCGATCAACCGAGCCTGACGCTGGACCACATCTACCGCGATGCCGAGCGCTACGACACCGGCCACGCCAGGCTAGTTCACGCTGCCCAGACCACCGATCCGGCGCTAGAGGGTGATGCCATCCACCTCGCCTGGGACGACGAACAAATCGCCGAATGGCTCAACCGGCAAACCGATCCCGGCAATGCCGCACCGATGGGCACCGCCGGCTACCGGGTCGATGTGCGCGAGGTTGGCTCTCCCGAGTGGCACTCGTTGCAGCGCATCCGCAGCACTCACGATCTGCAACTCGGCGACGTCGTCGTCGGCCCGTACGAGGGGGAGGGTGCCGTCGAAGTACTGCCGTCCCAGATCGCTCCGGGGCAGCCCGGCGAGTATTGGATGCCGCCATACTTCACGACCTGGCGTGGGTCCTCGCTGGTACTCACCGATGCCGACCTGACCGCACTTCATCGACGCGCCGACCTGGGAATGGAGGTGGGAAACCAGCGCCTCCGCCTAGGCAAGGACGACATGTTCGAATCCGTTGACGACAAAGCGGTCCCACTGCGCTACGGCCGCGAGTATGCCTTTCGGGTGCGTTTGGCCGACCTCAGCGCCGGCAGCTACCCGGACACGGCGCCACCGCCAGCCGACCCCGGTGCACACCACGTCGCGTCGGTGAGCTTTCGCCGCCGCAAGCGTCCGGGAGGCGTTGTGGTCGAACACCTTCCGTCCCGCGTCGATCCGCTGATCGTCCGAGTGCCGATGCTGGCCCACCCGGAGATCATGTTCACCGCGGCGGCACCGACATTCGCCGACCTTATCGACGCGCTCGGCGACGACGGGCTGGCGCTGCCGGATCCTGACGTCACCACGATCCGCATTGCGGTCGAAGTCCGCAATCTCGTCGGCGATCGCTTCGAATGGGTCCGCCTCTACCAAACCGAGCGGAACAGGCCGGCCGACGCATCGACAATGAGTTACAACATCGAACCACACGATGTCGCCGGCGTCACCGCGATCCCGCTGCCCCCCGCCGGAGCCGACACCCTGCCGCTACCCACAGCACGCGATCTGCGGCTCGTGATCACCGCAGTGGGCCGAGATGCCGAGGAGTACTGGGCGGCGACCACCACCGCCGGCGAGGAGCCGCGACGAGTTGGGGAATCGATCAGCTTGGAGCTGCGCGTCGCGGCAAGCGACGAAGACATGCTGATAGCGGGCGACATGGAGCTGCGTAGCTTCTACTTCCGGGCCCCACAACGCTCCGGGGTCGTGCCGCGGCCCGCCGAACGGCTGGCAACTGAGCTGGGCATGGGGCACCGTGGAGTGACATTGGTCAGTCCTGCGGGCCGTCGCACCGTGGTCGCGTGCTCGGCCAATTTGCGCCATACCGTGCCTCCCGAACGGTCGGCGGTCACGTTCTCGTCCGAGTCCGAATTGGTGCAGCAATGGATTCACGTGCTGCGCTTCACGTTGGCGCGGGACTGGACTTGGCGCGGCCTTGCTGAGGATGGCATCTCGGTGTACCGAATACTGACCCGCGGCAACCAACCCGAGGGCCCACGCGAACTCGTCGGCACGATCCCGTTGCCGTCGGCACTGGCATCGACGGCGACCACCGGTGTCGGCGACCCCGTTGATGCGCCGCAGCGCCAGTTCGTCGACTACGTATTCTTCGATGCACACGACCCGAAACCGCGCAGATCCGCTGAACCGCGCGAGTTTCCTTCCGAACATTTCGTGCGCTACGAACTGGAGCTGACGGTCCTGACGCCCCAGGATCCGATCGTTGCCAACTCCGACATCATCGAAGTGCCGGTCACGACACCTCCCGACCAGGTTCCGCGCCTGCTCTCCGCGGGCATCGCCTTGAGCCCGTTCGAGCCGGCCGACGACTACTCGTCCACGGCGCCGCAGCACGGACGCCTGTGGTTCGAGTTCGCCGAGCCGCCAGCCGATCCCGAGGATGCGTACTTCGTTCGCGTGCTCGCGCTCACCCCCGACCCGCTGCTTACCGAACAGCCCGATGCCGTCGCAGGCACGTTGGAGCTGCCGGAGGAAACCGTCCCCGAGCCAGCGCTGCCGATCGACCCGGAGTGGATGAGGCTGATCGACGTCGACCAGCCCCAGGACGACAATGGCATTCGGGCGATGCAGCCACTCAACGTCCGCACCGACGGCCAGCACTACCTGGTCCCGCTGCCCGAAGGAGTGCAGGACTCCTCACCTGAACTGCTCGGCCTGTTCACCTACGAGATTCGGGCCGGCCACACCGACCAACGCTGGTGCACCGCCCAGGGCCGGTGGGGCCCACCGCTCCGCGTGACAGGTGTCCAACATCCCCCGCCACAGTTGACATGTCAGGTTTTCCGGTCGCCGCACGGGCTGATCGTTCGCGCCCCTTTCGCCACTCCAATGGTCGATGGTAGACATGTGCGCCCGCATGAGCCGGCGACGCACCTGTGGGCGCTGCTGTATGCCCGCGTCCACCAGGCCGATGGGAGGACGTGGCGCAATCTGGCACTGCGACGAACAAGGCTGCGTCGAGGCCGGGGGCATGTGGACGGGCCGGCCATGCTGGAGTTGCCGGAGCCGCCAGTGCTCTACGGTGAGGGCGGGTTCACCAACGACGAGGTAGCCCAAAGTCTCGAGCTTGCGGGCCTCCCAGCCGATGCGCCGCTGACAGCGCTCGCCGTCGAGGTACACCGTCACCCCGACTTTGCCGATCCTCTGGGAGCCGAACTGGGACACGCACGGCTGCTGCGCAGTTCGCCGCTGGTGCCTGTACCCGACGTGTGCTGAAGCGGCGCTGTCGTGGACCTGGATCTGCTTCCCAATGTTCCTGGAGTAACGTACTGGAAGTTATGCGCCTTCTGCGCCGGCATCGTTTTGGGCGACGGACTTACTTGCCCCTTCGGCATCGGCGGTGGGGGAGCAGTGATTTTCCAGCCACACCAGTTGGCGCCAGCGCCCGTGTTCTCAATACTGCACACTTGATCCACCGGTTAACTCGTCGGCAACCCTAGCCAACGCTTCCGTCACAGTGACGTATTGATGTCGGGCCCGCCCCCAATCGGTGAGGGCTTGACCTGGGGGCTCATCGACCGCGTTGATTGTGGCGTGGATCGAGGAGTCGGCTGCGGTGCGATCACCAGCCGGTGAACTCATGACGTCGGAAGGTATAGCGCTGGAAAGGCTTTACCGCGGTCGGGCGCCGTCGAGGAAGAGTGAGACGATTCGGTTGGCATTGTCTGGCCCGGATGCGAGGTCGCTAGCTCGGGCAAGGTGCAGAAAGGCGTTCATCAGGAATTGCGGGTTTCCCTCGATCTCGCAGTCTACGACCGCAGCGGCGAATAGGTCTAAGACGGGCTCGAGCACCTCGGTCACGCATTCGGCATCCGCCGGCGCAAAGGCCGCCGTAGCCCGATCGACGCCGTCACAGGCCAGCCTTGAACCCAAGCGGCGGAGACCCCACGACGCCCAGACAGCCCGCGGCGAGAGTCATTGGGGCACTTGACTGGAGAGCGGGGCTACCCAACCGATATTTCGTCACTGTGACGTATTAATGCACCCAGGGGGTTAGTGGACAGGCCGACAGTGGGTCGGTCGTGACAAGTCGACCGTCGCGAGGATCAGCGCAAGAAGCCGATTACACGGCCCGCAGGTTTCAACCTGGAGGCACGGCGATCACGCGGCTTGCGTCTCGCACTTGACACATGGGCGTGCACGTCGCCGCTCAGGGTATGGCACTGATGAAAGCGACTCCGCGTAAGTCGCGGAGCACTGTCAAACAAGTCGCTGACCGGACAGGTCGCGACATAAGACTTCCAGCCCGACCCCTTCCTGCAGGTATCCCGTAACGCCGATAACGTACATTATGTCAGGTCAACTACGCCGTGTTCATCCGATGAATCACGGATGTTCCGAGCGGCCCTCACCTACCGCGCGAGGTCGAGTTTTCTAAAGTACCTCGACGCCAACAGGTTTGGCGGATTGCCTGCATGTTGCACCACCCCCTTCCGGTGCGGTTGCCGGCGACACGCGCCTGTCAACGTTCGTTTCACGATGGACCTACCAGCACCGATGTGGTAATGATTCAGTACATGATTCAATGATGCATCAGATGAGACGACTTGGGAGGCCGAATTGCCCGTCGACAAGAGCGGTCGCGTGTTCCTGGTTGGCTCGGTCCCGCTGCTGCATCCCGAGGTCCAAACAGTCGAGGAAATGCTGGACGGCTGGCGCAACCAGCAACTGTGCCGCAACCTCGACCACGACACCATCGACGCACGCATCGGCCTGGTTCGCCGGTTCATCGCCCACACCAACGAGTACCCCTGGTCGTGGACACCGGCCATCGTCGAGGAATTCTTCGCCGACCTCCGCGGCATCAAAGGGCGCGCGCAGTCGACGATCCGCGGGTATCAGAACGGCCTACGGTTGTTCTGCTCCTACATCGCCGATCCGGATTACGGGTGGGACCGAGTGTGCGAGCAGCGATTCGGCACCCACCCGGCACAGGTGTTCTTCGCCTGGAACACCGCCACCCACGTTCAGGACAACGAACAGAGTCCTGAGAAGCGCCCGTTCACCAAACAGGAGCTGCAGGACTTCTTCGACCACGCCGACGACCAGGTCACCGTGATCGCGAATACCAGGAAGAAGGGCTGGCTGCCGGCCTACCGAGACGCCGTAATGTTCAAGGTTGCCTACTCCTACGGAGTGCGATTCAACGAACTGCGGCACCTGCAGACCGTCGACTTCTCCCGCAACCCGCACGCCCCCGAGTTCGGCCGCTACGGCGTCGTGAATGTCCGCTACGGCAAGGCCAAGAAAGGCTCCCCACCCAAACGCCGCACCGTGCTCACGGTCTTCGACTGGACACCGGACATCATCAGCGACTGGCTCACCCACGGTCAGCCCTACCTCGACGACGGCATCGACCTCTTCCCCAGCGAGCGCGGCGCCCTGGTCGCCGAACGAACCCTGCTACGCCGGTTCCGGCGGTACTGCAACGACCTAGAACTCTCAGCGGGCCTGGACCTGCATTCGTTTCGCCGCTCCTACATCACCCACCTCATCGAAGACGGCTGGGACGCCAAATTCGTCCAGGACCAGGCCGGCCACGAATACGCCAGTACCACGTCGCTCTACACGGGCGTCTCAAGCGACTTCCGCACCCGCACTCTGCGCCGCGTCCTGGACCAGACCATCAAAGACGCTCTCTCAATTGGAGGGGAGACATCGTGAAACGCGATGTCGACTACACCTGGCGCCTCGCCGAGCTGATGGCCGCGCACGGCATGCACAACAGCACCGACCTCATCCCCCGCCTAGCTGAACGCGGCATACAGCTGTCCCGGCCCCAGGTCTACCGCATCGTGCACCAGCGTCCCGAACGCGTTGCCCTACAGCTGCTAGCCGCCTTGTGCGACATCCTCGGCTGCGGCGTCGACGCCCTCGTCACCGTCACGGCCACCGATGCTCGCAAGAAGAAAACCGCCTCGGGCACCACTGCACCACCCAATGTCGTCGAACTCAACAAGTCCATCCGACCTCGACGAGCACGGGTCATCACCGATGGCAACGATTAACCCCACACCGCGATCCACAACCCGCGGTCGACCACGCGTCACTACCGGCGCCCTCGAATGCAGCAGATGCCACCGCCTAGCCAACACACTGCGGGTCAACTGGCCGCAGGACCAGCTCTGCCACAGCTGCTTCTACACCGCCATGCGCACCCGCGGCATCTGCCCAGCCTGCGGACATGAGGGTGTCCTCCCCGGGCGAGTTGACGACAACGACGCACGGCCGGTCTGCCTGACGTGCGCCGGCATTCCGGGCGACTTCACCTGCAAGACCTGCGGTCAAGAAGGCGAACTTCACCGCCGGGGCGAATGCGCTCGCTGCGCCTTGCGCGATGACCTCTGCCGAATTCTGCTGCACCACCCCGCCGACATGGCTGCCATGCAAGCACTCATCGAAGTACTCTGCGCCGTGGATCGGCCCGAGAGCATCCTGACCTGGAAACGCAACCAACAAGTGCTGGAACTGCTCGGCGGAATCACCTCCGGCGCGATACCACTGACCCACGACGGCCTCACCGCGGCAGGATCCGGCCGCCACATCGATCACCTGCGCAGCCTCCTGCAACACCACGGATTGCTCCCACAACGCGATGAACACCTCGCACGCTTCGAAGTCTGGCTGGCTGACAAATTCGACGCGATCGACTCCCCCGCAGTTCGCGCCCCGGTCGAACAGTTCGCAACCTGGCACCATCTCCGACGTCTACGCAGTGAATCTAGACCCGGCCAATCTTCAGATGGCCCAAAGCGTTCCGCGAAACAAGAAGTCACCGAGACCATCAAGTTCCTCACCTGGCTCGAACAGACTCATCGGCGCACCATCGCCAACTGCACACAATTAGACGTCGACGAGTACCTTGCATCAGGCCCGACCACCCGTCACCTAATCCGAACATTCTTCATCTGGGCCAGGAGAAGCAAGCTCAACGTCGCGGTGCAGATCGGATTCCGACAAGCGAGAACGACCCCCACAATCACGCAGGACCAACGACTGGCCTGGCTCAAAGAACTGCTCACCGGCGACTCCGATAGCCTTCCTTACCGGGTTGCCGGCGTCCTGCTGCTTCTCTACGCCCAACCGCTCACCAAGATCGCCGCCCTGCAAACGACCGCGATCACCCGATCTGATGGCGAGACCCGCATCGCGTTGGGAAAAAACCCCGTCCCCGTTCCGGAGCCATTCGCCTCCCAGCTCAACTACCACCTTCGCCATCGCCCTAACCTGCGCACCGCCGGCGGAGCTGAAGGCACACCCTGGCTTTTCACCAGCAGCCGACCCGGCCGACACATTGACCCGCAGGCCATTATGCAGCGGCTACGAGCACTTGGCATCAACCTGCAAGGCGCGCGCAACACTGCCCTACAAGCGCTAGTCTCCGAGGTCCCCGCTCCCGTAGTCGCCGAAATGCTCGGCTACAGCGATCAAGTCACCCAGAAACACGCGGATCTGGCCGGGACGACCTGGGCAAACTACGCAGGTTCGCGAAACGCGGCACCGTCAAGGAGTGAACGGACTGATGGATCTAACTGAGAGTGAAGAGCGTTACATCCGGGACTACGTCAATACCCAGTCACCCGATGACGACCAAGCTGGGTTGGTCCAGAAGATTGGGTCGCAACGTGTCCTTGGTCGTACCCACGAAATCTACGACGTCCATGGCGCATCGACGCGATGGTGGGTGGTCACCGACCCGACCAACCTCTACCTACAGACGGATTTCCCAAAGGCCGAACACGCATTGACATTTCATATCGGACTTGGCGTAATGATGGCTGAACGAAGCCGATCGGAACTTGCGGACGAGGACGAAGTACACGTTCCGACGTCCTGGCGTCGTTATCGTCAGGCACTTCAGGCTATGAACGAGGCGACGGAAGCCGAGGACTACCAGGCAGTCGGCATCAAATGCCGAGACGCACTTATCGCAGTGGCCAAAGAACACGCTGACTCAGAATGGGTTGGTGAAATCGCCGAACGGCCGAAGGCCGCGGACTTCAAAGGCTGGGCCAATATCTTCGCCGACAGGCTCACCGAAGGGCGCATGCGGTCTTACATGAAGGCGCTCGCCGAGAAGACTTGGGACCTAGCCGTGTGGCTCCAACACAACAGTAACGCAAACGAATACGACGCAGATCTCGTGCTCGAAGCTACAGCGCATGTTCTTTCGAGTCTCGGCAAACTGATCCGCCGACACGAAGAGGGAGAACCTGAGCGGTGCCCGAGGTGCGAATCTTACAAACTGGAGGAGGACATCGAAGAGGATGACTCTCGCGAAGGTTTTTACGAGTCCACGGTCTGCGGTGCCTGTAACTGGCGGTCGGAGCCAACGTACACGTCGTGGGCAGAACACTTTAAAGACGCTGATCTTGAGGGGTACTTGACGGGCCCCGGTCTCGGGCTATGCGACCGCCTGCACCATGACCACGACGACAGCGAAAACCCGGCTGACTCAACACCGCAGAAGTCCCTGGGCGCGCAAAGGTGAGGATCGCTGCATGGCTACCACTGCGTGTCCCTGGGGCAGAGTGGCGTTGGGCCGGTTGGCTAACGAAGCGCTTGCAGACGGCACCGAATCAAGATGGAGAATTCGATGAATGACCTCATACCTAACCTGGACAAGCTCGCTCAGTTGCTCGAAAAGGACTCGGACGCAGCCCAATTGGTGGCGGCTTTTTCAGCCTCTTCTTTGCCGGAAGCTCAAGCGAACCTTCGGAGAATTGCTAGCGGTTGGGACGGGCCTGATGAGCGGGAAAATTCTACGGGTGAGGCACGCTCTTGACGATCTCGTACATCGAAGTCTGTGGGTTTCGGTCATACGGTGTCGAGCCACAGCGGGTTGAGCTAAGCGCTGGGTTGACGGTCATCCATGCAGACAACAGCCAAGGAAAAACTAGCCTGGCCGAGGCGTTTGAATTTCTTCACACCGGCACAATTTCGCGGCGTCAACTCGCCGGCGGTAGCCCGGGTGAGTTCGAAGGGGCATTGCGCAACGCACATATCGGTCCGGCGGCTAAGGTCTACGTAGAAGCGGGATTGCTCGACGCAAACGGGACTGAGGCAATTATCCGCCGAGAACTCAACGTCGATTATCGCGGAGCTACCGACTGCGAGAGCACGTTGACAGTGAACGGGATAACGACCGAGTCTGTGACCGACGTCGGTCTTCACCTATCAGATCCTCCTCTGGCTGCCCCCGTACTTCTTGAACATGCACTGCGCTACGCGGTTTCTGCCAAGCCGGGTGATCGAAGCGACTACTTCAAAGCAATGCTCGAAGTCGCGGATCTGGACTTAGTACGCACAGAAATCGCCTCCCTCGTCACCGAAAGAGAAGCACGACCGCGAGAGTCGTTGGTCCAGAAGTTTGACTCGCTTGCCTCAGTCCCAGCGTTGTCGCCAATACTGACGACGTCGCAGGTGACGAGTGAACAGCAACTCGCGACTCTCATGCTGACAATGCTGAACACGGTCGTGCCGCCCCCATCGGAAGACGTACCAGATGAGCAACCGCTCGTCACGGCGATTGAGCGAGTCCAGCGCGAGCTTGCTTCGCGGCAGAACAGCGTTGTGCCCGTTCGCCAACTACGGCCAAGTCGAAATCCTCAGCCAGGTATACACATCGAGGTCACGAGATCTGGAAAGCACGAGCAAGCGCGGCCCGACGAAGCAGCGCTAACAGCGCGATTGTCCGACTACAGCACGCTTGCAGGCAGCCTAGAGCGATCCCTCGCCGACGTGTTGCCGCTTCTCACGGCCGCGCTCAGTGTCAATGTGGTCGTGCAACATGACGGTGACGACCCCATTGATTGCCCGCTGTGTCAGACATCCAATGCCTTGACGGCCGAGCGACTTTCCGCCATTCGGCGGCAGGTAGCCGACCAACAAGGCCTTACGCAGTCTGGATCCGCGCTTCGCGCCGCAGTCCTCAGTCTTGGCGCTGATCTGAAAGCGATCAGAGACTGGTCAGCACAAACAACACCGACCGCTGCATCGTGGACCGACGAGCAGCGCAGTGCATACAGCGGAACGATCCTCCAAGTGGGCGGTAGCACCGAGGCCTTCGATATTGCTGTGGCGGAAGCGATTTCACTCAAGACCGCGGCCAACGACCTCAACGATGCAATAGAGGCAGTGCAGCCCGTCCTCGGGCGAATCGTCGATCGACTTGAACACCTACTTGACGTCCCGGCGCCAGACATTACCGAGCTGATGCAACGCGACGACGTCATTCGACAATCCCTGAACAAGCACGTATCGGCAGTCGAAAGATCGCTTGCGGCATCAGATATCTGCATTGAGGACGTGGAGCCTAAACTCTCGGCGCTGAGTGCCACCGACGGCTGGATGGTGCTCACTGAGCTTGCAAGCAATACCGAATTAGTGTGGCAGGCCATCGTTCGACAAAGGAACGCGGATGGCTGCACCACTCGTTTGAAGGCGGCGCAACGCGTCATTGTCAGCGCCATCAAGAAGGTCCTCGACCGAAAGCTCGAGCTGATGGCCGACGAGATTCGGACTTGGTGGTCACTGATGCGTCCCAACGAACTAACCGTGTTCGATCGCATTTCCCGGCGCGGCTCGGGAAACCGCTACCTCGACTTGACGGCGTCGCTAGTGCCCGAGCCAGCTGGCAATGGAGTGATCCGCAACGCGCTCGCCGTACTCAGTAATAGCCAGGTCAACGCCTTAGGCTTGGCAGCCTTCTTGGCTCGATGCCAGTTGCTGGACTGCCCTGCCATTTTCCTTGATGACCCAGTACCAGGCTCCGACCGGGAGCATCGCTATACCTTCGCAGGCTCTGTCGTCGCAAAATTGCTCGAGAATGGTCGCCAGGTGATCGTGGCAACACATGACGCGGAGCTTGCCCGAACGCTTCAAACTCTCCATCAGCATCTAGGCATCAACGAATTTTCCGCCAATCTCCTTGATCCACGAGTTGGCACGCGCATCGTCCGCACAGGCGATGACTTTGAGCGCCTCATGCTCGACGCCTCCAGTCAAATGAGTTCACCGCTGATAGAGAATCGAAGGGCTGCGGGAAACAGTCTCCGGATTGCAACGGAGAGGCTTGCGAAACACATTCTGGTAGCGGCGCGGGCTGCCGCAGGCGATGTGGATGCCTCGCTCTCCGACTACGACAATAAGAACTTAAGAGAGCTTCGCCCGTTGGTCACCGGCCACGCCAAGGCCCCCAACGAGCCGGGACAGTGGACGACTCTTGCTCGTATTCTCAACGATTCCGACCACGACACAAGTCCACCTCAGCCTGCCGATCTGAAGATCTGCCACGACATGCTGAGGGATATCAAGCGACGGCACAAAGTGAGCACTCCGGCCGATGCCCAGTGAGCGCCTGGGTCTCCGCTTCAGCGAGGCCGGCAGGCCCAGCGGGTTCAGTGCCGCACCGATGCACATCATTACCCAAACAGCTTCTTCCCGAGGAACCGACCACGACTAGGTGGGTTCCGTTGCATCTGAGGGCTTTCGCAGTGGAGCGGGCTGGTCTTCGAAATGCCATCGGCGTCTCAGTCGAGTTGACGCTGGCCGGCATGCGCCTTGTCACCCTTGGAGCCAACGCGCCGTGTCGCTTGCTGCTGGCATGATGAAGCCGTGGACGAGCTGGAGTTCGCCGAGCAGCCGCTGACAGGGTTCGACTATGGCTACTGGTTCGATTGCGCTGCTTGCGGCACGCGGGTCAACATTGCCGCGGACCTATACGAACTCCAAACGACCTCTACCGCAACAAGACCGCGGGCCGACTTTTCGCGTTGCGGCGAGTGCGACACCGAAGTTGACGTGACCGAGCTGCGCCCGGTGCTGCGCAATCTCGACGACGCCGCTCTGCAGGACGATTGGGTCGACAAGCTGTTCTGGTATCACAGCAGCACGTACGAAAACTGGCCCGACGACGCGGCTTACGCTGATGCCTACAAAAAGCGGACCGCCAATGCGCGGGCTTTTTCGCGGGGGTGGTCCACTCCAGAAGAGCTACTCGAGCGGCACACTTCTATGGCCTTGCATGTCGGCACTTATGAAGCCGCAATCGAAAATATGTTGCGCAGACTCCACGACCAGGACGACCGGGATGGTTCGCCACCCTCGTATTGGTTACACCGTGTTCAGATCGACCTGGAGCCAGGCGACCTCGCGCCCGGCGTCGGCGAAGAACCTACCGACTGGTTAGGTAATGTCCCCTTGTCGAAGCTTGATGACGAATACGGTGGCGCACGCGCTGTCCGCTACGTCAACGTAAACGAAGCTCACGGCTCGATCTCCATGGCGATTCACCCCGCCGTGATCGCCACCGTGTCCACAATCGAAATCCCCGTCGAGGCAGTCGCCGACGAAACAGCCGCAGCCGCCGCAGCAACATGCCAGGCGGTCGATGCTCTCTCTGAGATTGCGCCGCTTCGCCCCGACACGACCGGAATCGACGACATGCTTCTGCGCTTCCCCTCCGCTCTGAAACGAACGTTTCCGGATCCTGCTGACCCAAGTCGCTTGGAGATCGAAGCAGTAGCAGATCAGCTCGGTACCTACAGCAAGCAACGCAAGCGGATCTGGGATGAGCTGAAAATGACTCTTGAGTCGGAGTACCTACCCACGGTCAACGTGCAAGTCCATGAACGATTTTGCGACGCACTTGCCCACACCGAGGACCCTGCCGAATACCACCAGGGTTTTCGGCTCATGGCCTCGCTCCTGGCCCACCCTCACGAGGTGCTCGCCCAGTTTGCCCATGCCCCGATTCGCACCATTCGACTCGCAACGTAGCGACGATGCTCACGGTGCGTCGGCGACGAACAGAAGTCGGTTACCGGGCCAGTACGGACCCCAGATAAGGCATAACCGCCATGAATGACGGAAAGTCCCATGGCCAATGCGTCCCATCCGTTTCAATGATGCCCTTGTTTCCCGTTAGGAAGCCGCGAACCACGAATTCGATGCGCGTTTGATCCGTGGATCGGCAATGCGGCTAGTCGCCCGATGAGGACCCCGGCGCTACATCGGTGTCCTCGCCCCGCGCACGTCGGCTGACCGACGGGTCGGGGTCGGCCATCAAGGCCTTACGAACGGCGTCCGTCAGATTTGGTAGACCAGCAACTGCTCGCCGCACTCGTGCATCCTGGTCGCCGGCTAGGGTCTCGAGCCAGCCAGCGGCTGGCTGGAGCACGCGCACTGTAGCCGCACGAATGACTCCATCGCGATCGCCAAGCAGGACCGTCAGGACGTCGGACGCGACGTCGCCCGACTCGACCAGATCGAAGAGGGCCTCGGCGCCGGCACGACGGTTCGCCTGATCGTCGGTCGCCAGCATCTCGCAAGCGCCGGCAGTGAGATGGACGACTAGGTCGGTATCCGTCGGCAGCGAATTCGTAGCCGACGCACGGGCGACGCGGTACATGTGCGCGGCGGCCCTCAATGCCCTCGCGCGCAGGTGCCGTTGGCCGGTGTCGATGCGTATGCGGCTCAGATCGTGGTCCCATGATCGATTTTGCTGGTCGATCGGTGAATAAAGCGGATCGTCGAAGACCCCCTTCGCGGCGCGGACCGCAGCCGAAACCGTTGTCGGGTCGAGGTGATCGGCCAATCGACTTACGGCGTCGATAGCGTGAGCGCGCGTGCCGGCACCCTCGAGGTTGTTTTCGCTGATCGCCAACAACTTGTGCGTGACCGCGGCCGCGAGTTCCGCAGGTGGCCCGGCGGCGAGTTGCGCCGCTTCATCGACCGCTGTCTCGGATGCCGACCCGGAGGCAGGAGGATTAGGCTCGGCACCTTCCCTGTCTTCGGCAGCGCCCATCGCGGCGATCACGCCAGCTGCAGGCCCGCACCGCTCCGGGGTGAACTCGCGCGGGTCGAATTCGATGACGTCCGCTCCATCGATCGACAGCAACCCCAGCAGCAGGTTCACGGTGGCTGCCTCGTTGTGACTCAAGACCTGACGTCCAACGTTGGTGTTGAGCGGGCGCCGCAACAGGTGCGCGGCCACTCGGCGAGCGCCGATCTGGTTGGGCAACGTGTCGAGGCCCCAGGCCGCCGCACAAGCGATGGCATCGCGCAGTCCTGCCGTCGCAGCCGACACGACGTGCGCTTCGATCTCGCTGCGGGCGTCTTCGGGGATCTGCTGGACAACGTCCCATAGCTCGGGCGTCGCTTCCTGACGTGCCATGCGCGCACCGAGTACTTCCGCCAGGTGTGCCCGCCGGCTCGGTACGGCACAGTAGGCGTTGACCAGCAGCTCGGCGATCGTCTCGGCTCCTACTAGGTTGGGGTTTTCGATCGTGGGACGGGCAAGTTCGATGATGCCGTCGATCGCCAGCGCTGGGATACGCAAACCGAAATCACGCAACGCCTTGATGGCGTCCCACGTCGGGCAGGGCGCCATGAGCGAAATCTCCGACCATAGGTCCTTTGCGTGTTCGAGCAGCAACGCCGCGACGAACGGAACCAGGCCGTCTGGGTAGCGATCAGCCTGCGCTCCAATCACTCGTACGACGGCTGACCGGCGCCGGTCGTCGCCGGTGCCTAGCCACGCACTGAGGTCGATCGGGTCCTGTGACCGAGCTATCCGCTCTGCCTCGTCGGCCTCGCCCGCAGCGACGTGTGCGATGACTGCCGCCGACGGCCTTCCGCCTGCCTCGAGCACGTCGGCCAAGAGCGTGGTCGCAACTCGCACCCGGTCGTGGTGGCCCGCGAGCCGCGCCTCCCAAAGAAATCGTCGGGCGTCACCGAAGGCATCGGGTAGCCGGTGCCGGTGCGCCGCGTCCAGCGCGGCGAGTTGAGGATCGAATCGCTGCGCCAGGACTCGCGCGTCGCCGACGAGCGCGGCCATCAAATCGAATACGGGGGTGGGGAATTCCCCACGAGCGCTCTCGAGGTCTCTCACCGACAGCAGGGCTTGCCGAGCGTCACCGTTGAAGGCGGCTTCGCACGCGTCCTTGATGGAACTCCTCCACCAGGTGAGTGCTGCTTCATAGCCACCTCGTTGCGCGTGCGCGTAAGCCAGTCGTGACTTCGCCAAGCCCGTGGCGTGCAGGTAACCGGACTGCATCGCCACGGCCGCGACCGCGGAATATGCGGCGTCCACCGCGGCCGGACCGGATGACAGCCGTAATGACGCATCGGCGACGGCGCAGTCCAACCTAGCGCGCAGGACGGCATCGCTTGGAGACGTTGTTGCGCCGAGCAGGTGGCGCAAGGTGTCGAGATCGCCCGACAAGTCCTCGGACCGGACGCCGGCCGATAATGAACGAGGTGGATCGAAGTCGAACAGACCGTCGACGAGGGCGTGTTCCACGGTCATCAGACACAGTTCGGTGAACGCGTCGTCGGCCTCCGAGTGCAAGGTCGACAGCGCCGGGATCGCATGTTCGAGGTTCACGCCATGCTCAGCCCACTCGGTGAGCGTCCCGATCAACTGCGCCTTGGCCTGCTGCGGTTCAGTGACGGCCCTCTGAAGGAGCGTCTCGGACGAGGGTTCGAAGTAGGGCGTCCCACTCCGAACGTGCTGCAGCGCAACGGCGAACTCCAGATCGAATGCGTCGTCGGAGTCTCCCGCCGCGCGTAGCGCCCGTGCCTCGCTGAGCCGAATGGTCGTGGCGTGTGCCGGAAAGCGCTTGGCTTCGAACGTTTCGGCGACCTGATGGTAGGCATTGGCGGCTTCACGCGGCCGGGTCGGTTCGTCAGTCGACGCCGCTAACAACGTGGCGCTGACGCCGAGCACGCTCGCCGGATCGTTTGTGAACGCCAACGCATTCGGGACTGCCAGTTCGCGATCGGTGGGACGCCATCCGCACCACGCGTCGGCCCAGTGCGGACCGAACATCGCATGGACGAGCCGCGGGTAGTTACGCAGTTCACGCGAAAGCGTCTCCGCTCCCCACACCTCCACCTCGAGATCGCCCCCGTACTCGACGTTCAGCGCATCGAGAGCATCGACGTTGGCGGTGTCGGAATCGAATTCCCCAGAGGTGATGAGGACGAACTTGTCTGGATCGAACCGCCGAGGTTGATGCGGGTGAGGATCGCCCGCGTAGTCGCGGACGGCGCCCGTGATGTCGTTGGCCTGCAGCGACTGCAGCCGACGAACCTGATACAGCGTCGGTCTGGCTTCACCCAGGTGTTCCACGATGTCGAGCCCGTATTGCGTCTGTCCGCGCCGACCGTAGAAGTGGACCTTCGTGTTATTACTGCGCCACGCGACAAACTCGGCGGCCAGCCGTTCGAGGACCTCGGGCTCAAGCTCCGCCAGCGGAAGCTGCCGGGGGTTGGCGGTGGGAAGTGTGGTTGCGAATTGCGTCGGAAGCGGGAGGTCACCCAGTGTCCGCCGTAGATAAGGCTCGTCGGTGTCGTCGCGGGGCTCAGCCACGGGAAGAGTTTACGCACTTCATCGCCATTCGAAGCGTCGACTCCGTTGTGGGTCAGCGAACGCTGAGCGCCCAAGGATCGGCACCGTATCGGATCATGAGGCTGAGGGCGATTCTTGAAGGGGCCGGGCTTCAGCGATGTTGCCGAATCCTCACTGGCCCACGGCTCGTCGGCCCTCGATGCGCAATGGCTACCAGCAAACAGTCCTCCCGCAGGCCGATGTAGCGTATCGGTCAGGGCCGCCTGCGGGATCTGGTCGGCAATCATTGCCTCTCCCCTGTCAAATTCCACCCCATCCGCTGCTGCGCATCGTGTGGAATACGGCGGGATCGAATATGGCGAGTTACCACTAAAAGTCTCCGTATTGCACTGCAGGCCAACGGCTGTCCTTGGCACACGAACACGAACCCGACAAATTGAGACTTCCACTAGCGCCTTGCGACTCGATGGGATCAGACTGAGGCCACCCCTGGGTTTGCGCCGTTCCGACCTGGACGCCGCCACCCACGTCCGAAAGCGGATTCGTGCACGCCAGCAAATATCAACTGGACGTCATGCATCTCGAACCATGTGCTCACAACGACAGGGTCTGTGCGTTGTCCGGCGTCACTCGCAACAGCTACCTGGCACAGTGATTGCGCCTCCCCGCCCGGTCCTACGTATCGACTATCCTGGGAAAACACGGTGGAAGGGCGGTGACCAATGACCGAGGTGCAGAGATCCGAGCGCAGGGTGAAGGCCATTAGGGCAATCCGTCGCAGCACTGAACTCGAAGGTTCACGCAGCACCGATGAGACCCGAGCCGATCAGGACGACTACGCCCGCGGAGCCATCACCGCCGCTGAGCTGGTAGACCGCGTCCGCCGCCGCTACAACGTCCAGTAACCGGACCACCGAGTGCCATACCCCTGGGACACCGGCAACATCGAACGGAACTGGCAAGGTTACTTCATCCCCGGAACGCCGATCCTGAGGAACAGGGTCGGCGCCCGGACTCGTGACGCGCTGCGAGATGCCGAGAACGACTTCGTCGAAGCACGCGTCATCGAACTGCGAGAACATCCTGAGCTGGTCGGACGACGCACGTACGATCTCGCATATCTCAAAGCGATCCACCGACAACTCTTCCAGGACGTGTATGACTGGGCCGGCGATCTTCGGACGGTTGGGATCGAAAAGGGCAACGAGTCCTTCTGCCCACCGGCAAGCATCAGTCAACCGATGGGCCATGTTGCTGCCGAGATTGAACGCCTAAAGCAGCTCAAAGCCGTTTCCGAGGTAGACCTCCCCCGCACCATCGCATATCTGTACGACTACACGAACTTCGCGCATCCTTTCCGCGAAGGCAACGGCCGCACCACCCGCGAGTTCTTCGACCTACTTCTCTCCGAACGCGGCATCGGACTCGACTGGGACAAGACCGATCAGAACGAGTTGTACGGCGCATGTCATGCAGCCCGAGCCGAATCCGATCTCTCGGGCCTAATCGCGATGTTCGCCAAGATCATCGACACTGAGCCCGCATACGACTTCTGATCACCCGGCGGCTCAGCAAACAGATCGCCACACCACCGCAGCTTCTCTGCCGACTCCAGGATGAAGCCATCCAGCGTTGCCCTCGAACGGGTCTGCTGCACGCGTAGGTGACATCTGAGTTGGCTTGCCCAGCGTGGGCAGGCTGGAAGGATGTCCCCATGGCAAGGCCCTACCCCC